>CALRVU010000462.1:0-3632 GCA_943371685.1 Bordetella parapertussis
AATGTCCATGGTTTTTTCAGACGACCCGCAGAAGGCGGGTTCCAGGAGCTACACCGGCCTGATCGTGGTGGCGGTGTTCCACGTGATCTTGGGCTGGGCGCTGGTCAACGGCCTGGCGCGCAAGATCGTCGAGGTGGTGAAGGCGCCGATCGAGACGAAGATCATCGAGGACGTCAAGCCGCCACCGCCGCCGCCGCCCGAGAACCTGCCCCCGCCGCCCAAGAACCTGCCCCCGCCGCCGGCCTTCGTGCCGCCGCCTGAGGTGCAGGTCGCGCAGCCCAACCCGGCGCCGTCGATCACCACCACCACGGTGGCACCGCCGCCGCAAGAGGTGCGCATCAGTGCCGCGCCGCCGGTGGTCAATGCCCCGCCGGCGCCGCCGCGGGTCGCCGCCCGCCCCGCCATTGCCAATGTGGGCGCCTGCGCGCCGACGGCATCCGACTACCCGGCCGCGGCCTCGCGGGCCGAAGCCACCGGCACGACCCGGGTGCGCTTCACCATCGACGGCGCGGGCAAGCTCGCCAAGGCCGAGGTGGTGAAGTCCGCCGGCCCGAGCCGCGAACACCGCCTGCTCGACCGGGTGGCGGTGCAAAAGCTCAGCGATTGCACGTTCACGCCCGGCCTGGACGAGAACGGCCGGCCCGCCGGCGGCACGTTTGATGTGGACTATGTGTGGAAGCTGGAGTGAGCAGCCTGGCTGCCCACGCTGAGTCCTTGTTCAAGTCCTTGTTTTTCTGATTCCTGATCTGTTGATCGTCGGATATTTCTCGATTCCTCTGGAGTGACCATGTCTGTTCTGAACCTTCTGCGTGCCCCGCTGCTGGCCGCCGCCCTCGCCTTCAGCCTGCTGCCCGCAGGTGTTGCCGCCCAAGAGGCTGCATCGGCTCCCGTGACCGCTCCTGCCGCCACCGAAGCCCCGGTCGGCGTGCCGACCCCCGAGGTCAAGAAGGAAGCCATCGACAACCCCTACGGCCTGGAAGCGCTGTGGAGCCAGGGTGACTTCGTGGCCCGCGGCACGCTGATCATCATGATCATCATGTCCATGGGCTCGTGGTACATCATCTTCACCAAGCTGTTCGAGCAGCGCAAGCTGATGAAGAGCGCCGAAGCCGCTGCCGCCACGTTCTGGACGGCCGGCACGATCCGCAAGGGCGCCGACGGTCTGGAAGAAGGCTCGGCCTTCCGCTTCATGGCCGAGCAAGGCCTGAAGGCTGCCAACCACCACGAAGGCACGCTGGTCGAGAACATCGACCTGCACACCTGGATCGGCATGAGCGTGGAACGCGCCGTGGGCAACATCAACAGCCGCCTGCAAGACGGCCTGGCCTTCCTGGCCACGGTGGGCTCGACCGCTCCGTTCGTCGGTCTGTTCGGCACGGTCTGGGGCATCTACCACGCCCTGACGGCCATCGGCATCTCGGGCCAGGCCTCGATCGACAAGGTGGCCGGCCCGGTGGGCGAGGCGCTGATCATGACCGCCTTCGGTCTGGCTGTGGCTGTGCCGGCCGTGATGGGCTACAACTGGCTGATCCGCCGCAACAAGAGCGCCATGGAGCAAGTCCGCACCTTCTCGGGCGACCTGCACAACGTGCTGCTGGCCGGCAAGAAGTAATCATTGGCTCCCAGGCCGCCGCTTCTGCGGCGTCCGCCCCCCAAGGAGAGCGAGTTTCCTTGGGGCGGCCCGGCGGGAAATCATTCCCGCTCGATTAACCGAGAGATCGATCCATGTCGATGACCGTAGGCTCCGCTGGCGACGAAGACGGCGAAGAGCAGATGAACTCCAGCATCAACACCACCCCGCTGGTGGATGTGATGCTGGTGCTGCTGATCATTTTCCTGATCACCATTCCGGTGGTCACGCAGTCGGTGAACCTGTCGCTGCCCAAGGAAATCAATGTGCCCACCTCGACCAAGCCGGAGAACATCCTGCTGGCGGTGAGCAAGGACGGCGATGTGTACTGGAACACCAAGCTGATGGCCGACTCCGAGGCGCTGGTGGATGCGCTGAAGAAGGAATCGGTCAAGGTGCCGCAGCCCGAGGTGCACATCCGTGGCGACGAGAACGTGCGCTACGAGTCGGTCGGCCGCTTGATCGTGGCCTGCCAGCGCGCAGGCATCGCCAAAGTGGGGTTCATCACCGAACCCCCAGCGAAAAATTGAGCCCCCACCTGGCGCTGTGCGCCAGTGCCCCCCGAGGGGGCGTCAAGCTGCCTTGGGGCGGCCCGGCGGCAACTTGAAACTGAGAAGGATTCGGCTATGTCCATGAGCGTAGGGTCGTCGAGCGAAGACGACATGATGGTGGAGATGAACACCACGCCCCTGATCGACGTGATGCTGGTGCTGCTGATCATGTTCATCATCACCATCCCCGTGCAGACGCACGCGGTGAAGATGAACATGCCGACCAACAGCGCCTCGTCGCCACCGCCCAAGCCACCCGAGATCGTGCGCATCGACGTCGACTTCGACGGCACCATCGGCTGGAACGGCGAACTGGTGACCAACCGGGCCGATCTGCAGACCCGGCTGTACCGCCTGAGCCTGCTGCCCGATCAACCCGAAGTGCACCTGCGGCCCAACAAGCTGGTGACCTACAAGTACGTCGCCATGGTCATGGCCGAGGCTCAGCGCCTGGGCGTCACCAAGATCGGCATCATCGGCAATGAGCAGTTCATGAACTGAGCTTGAACCAAGCTGTTGCACCGTGGTAACCCGCGACGCGCGACAATTCGAGGGCTGTACCTGTTCCGGGGCAGCCCTTTTCTCATTTCGGCTCCACCGTGAGCCTGACGGCAGCGTTTCACCATGATCTCTTTGCGTTACTTGACGGCCTCCTTGTTCATGGCCGGTGTGTTGACGGCCACGCCTTTGCAGGCGCAGACCGCGGCTTCCGCTGCGCCAGCCGCCACGACCTCTGCCGCACCACGGGCCGAGCTGGTCAAGATGCTGCAGGTGGCTCAGGAGTTGATGAAGGCCGGCAAGCCGGCCGAGGCCTTGACCAAGCTGCGCGAGGCGGATGCGGTGACCAACCGCACCGCGCGTGAAGACTATCTGCTGGAGCGCACCCGCGGCGCCGCCGCCCTGGCCGCCAAGGACAACGCCACCGCATTGGCCGCCTTTACCAAGGTGCTGGATGGCACCGAGCTGCCGGCCGCCGAGCGCCTGGGCATGATGGAGGCCATGGCTGGCCTGGCCTACCGCGCCGAGGACAACAAGACCACCGAACGTTGGGCCCGTCAGTACTTTGCCGAGGGCGGCAAATCCGAAGGCGTGCGCACCCTCCTGATCCACACGCTCTACGCCCGCAACGAGTTCCCGGCCATGCTCAAGGAGCTGAACGTGGCCATCGCCGAAGACGAGGCGGCCGGCCGTGCCGTCAACGAGACCAAGTACCAGCTGCTGGCCCAGGGCAGCCAGAAAGTGGGCGATACGGCCACCTTCCAGAAGGCGCTGGAGAAGCTGGTGGTGATCAACCCCAAGGCCGAGTACTGGAATGCCCTGATCGGCAATCTGCAGCGGCAGCCGGGCTTTGCGCCACGTCTGGGCCTGGATGTGCTGCGCCTGGCTCGCCAGGTGGGTGTGCTGGCCGAGGCCGATGAATGGATGGACCTGGCCCAGTCGGCAGCGCAGGC
>CALRVU010000463.1:0-3611 GCA_943371685.1 Bordetella parapertussis
TGACGAAAAGGGCGACGTGAAGAACGGCGCGCTGACCTTGTTCACCTACAAAGCTGGTGCCCGCGAGCAGATCGCCGTGGTGCGCTGAGCACCCGTTGGCGCCGCTGCCCAGCAGCGCCAAGACGTTCTGTCAAAGCCGCCTCCGGGCGGCTTTTTTTTTGATGAGCCGCCCGGAGGCGGCTTTTGATGGCCGCTGCGCCAAGCGCTCAGACCAAGAGCAGGCGGGGCTGGTCATCCTGGCGGGCGGCGACCTGACCGATGACGGCAGCCGCATCAAACCCTTGCGCCTTGAAGATCGCCAGCACGTCCGTCACGGCGTCAGCAGCACATGACACCAGCAAGCCACCACTGGTCTGCGGATCACTGAGCAACGCCTGATCGGCCGCCTCGAAGGCCGCTGGCAGGCTTACCTGGGCGCCATAAGCCGCCCAGTTCCGCCCCGAAGCGCCCGTCACGAAACCGGCGCTGGCCAGCGCGCGGACCCCGTGCAGCAGCGGAACCTTGGACCAATCGATCAGCAGGTCATGGCCTGCGCCGCGAGCCATCTCGAGCGCGTGTCCAGCCAGGCCAAAGCCGGTGACATCGGTCAGGGCATGCACGCCGGGCAGGGCGGCCAGGGCGGGGCCCGGCGTGTTGAGCTTGGTCGTGCTGGCAATCATGTCGGCATAGCCAGGTGCGTCCAGCGCCCCCTTCTTCAGCGCCGCCGACATCACCCCCACGCCCAGTGGCTTGCCCAGCACCAGCACGTCACCCACCTGGGCATCGGCATTGCGCCGAACACGGTCCGGGTGCACCAGGCCCAGTGCCACCAGACCATAGATGGCCTCCACCGAGTCGATGGTGTGGCCACCGGCAATCGGGATGCCTGCCGCCCTGCACACGCTGGCGCCCCCCTCCAGGATCCGACCGATGGTGGCGGTCGACAACACATTGATGGGCATGCCGACCAGCGCCAGGGCCATGATCGGCGTACCGCCCATGGCATAGACATCGCTCAAGGCGTTGGTGGCCGCAATCCGCCCGAACTCGTAGGGATCGTCAACGATGGGCATGAAGAAGTCGGTGGTGGCGATCAGCGCCTGCTCGTCGTTCAAGCGGTAGACCGCCGCATCATCGGCCGTCTCGATGCCCACCATCAGCTCCGGCGGCATGGGCAGGGCCGAGGTGCCGCGCAGGATCTCGGCCAGCACGCCGGGGGCGATTTTGCAGCCACAACCACCTCCATGCGAAAGCGATGTCAGGCGGGGTTCGGTACTTGCTGCGGTCATGTCGGATTCTTGTGGCCAGGAAGCGGGCTGCGCAGCATAACGGGAAACCCTGCCCCTGATAATGACCTGGGCCGGAACGCCCCTTCAAGCTTGCCTCTCATGACCTCGCCACGTCGCCGTTGGATCCATCAAGTCGCCGCCAGTGCCCTGTGGGCTGGACTCAGCCCATAGGCTCAGGCACAGCCCCGACCGGCAGCGCTCCGAATCACGGCGTTGCCCGAGGAGCCGGGCCCGGAACTGGCACGTCGGTTGGCCCCCTTGCTCAGGCACCTCGAGTCCGCTCTGGGCCAGGTTGTCGAGTTCGTGCCGGCCAGCGATCAAGCCACCGCCATCGACTTTGTGGTGAGCATGCGCGTGGACATGGCGTGGCTGAGTGGCTACGGCCTGGTGCAGGCGCTGGCGCGAGCCGAAGGCAGATTGCTGCCGCTGGTGCAACGGGAGGAAGACGAACGCAACCGTTCGGTGTTCATTGCCAGTGATCCGGCAATCCGTCGGCTGACGGACCTGCGCGGCAAGACCTTCAGCTTCGGCGCCCAGAATTCAGCCACAGGCCATCTCATGCCGCGCAGCGTCCTCATGCAGGCGGGGATCTTGGCAGAGCGGGATTTTCGCCGGCTGGCGTTCAGCGGCACTCATGAAGCCACCTTGGCGGCCGTGGCGTCTGGCAAGGTTCAAGCCGGCGTGGTGCTGGCCGCCACCTGGGAGCGCCGCCTCACCGAAGACAGGCAAGACCCGATTCCCGTTCATGCCTTCCACACCACGGCACGCTATTGCGACTACAGCTGGACCGTCCACGCAGACATGCCGGGATCCACCCAGGCCCAGATCCGGCGTTCCATGCTGGCGCTCAACCGCGACACGCCCAGCGGCAAAGAGATCCTGGAACTGGCCAGGGCCACCCGCTACACCGAGACCGACGCGGACAACTACCGGGCCATCGAGGCCGCCGCGCGGAGCGCCGGGCTGCTCTGAGCCGCACGCGTCAAGCCACAGTCAGCAGATTGGCCTGGACCTGGGTCAGCAGGCGGCGCAGTTCGGCCTGATCGGCTGCGGACAGCCCCTGAATCGCGAGGGTGCTGACCACCTGGAGCTGCGCATCGAGTGCCGCCATGAGCCCCATGCCGTCGGGTGACACCGTCAATCGCTGATTGCGGCGATCACTGGCGTCAGGCTCGCTGAGCAGCAAGCCGCGCTCCCTCAGGTCCTTGATCAGGCGGGTCAACTGCGCCTTGTCCTTGCCGCTGTGCTTGGACAGGTCACTCAGCGTGGCGCCGGGATGGCGCACGAAGTAGCCCAGGACCTTGATTTCCATGTGCGGCAGCTCTTCGCCTTGCGATCGCAGCGTCTGCTGCTGGCGCGAGCGCACCAGATGCATCACCTGGTGAATCAACTCCAGCAGATCTTCTTGCCGCGGCGGCATCAGTTCGCCATTTTGGTTGACTTTATCAATTGATTTCGGCATGATTGGTGACATTGTCAATCAATTCACAAACCATGTCATCTTCCCCCACCAAAATCTCCCGCATCACAAGGGTTCGCCACGAGCTCAAGCTGCGCGCACTCACGGTCACCCGCGTTGTCAGCCTCAGCCCCCATGTGCGCAGCATCACCCTCGCCGGACCCGACCTGCACGACTTCGTCAGCGCCTCATTCGACGATCACGTCAAGGTCATGATCCCCGCCAGTGAAGCCACCGCGCTGGCACGCCGCGACTACACACCGCGCAAGTTCGACCCCGTCACTGGCGAACTGACGCTGGAATTTGCCCTGCACGGCTCAGGCCCGGCAGCCGAGTGGGCCAACCAGGCGGCGCCAGGCATGGCCCTTGATGTCGGTGGTCCTCGCGGATCCATGATCATTCCGATGGACTTTGACTGGCACTGGCTGATTGGCGACGAGTCCGCCTTGCCCGCGATTGCCCGCCGGCTGGAGGAGCTCCCGGCCCAGGCCGTCGTGCAGGTGCTGCTGCGGGTCACTGATCCGAGCGACCAACGAACACTGCCCACTCGCGCACAGGCCACGGTGCAATGGGTGCACAGCGACGCCGATTGCCTGGCTGCGCTGACCCACTGGCACTTGCCTGAGGGAGAGGGATTTGTCTGGTGCGCAGGAGAGGCCGCCTGGGTGGCTGAAGCACGCAGAATCGTGGTCGACGACAAAGGCGTGGACAAGACCTGTGTCAGAGCCTCCGCCTACTGGAAGCGTGGCATCAGCGATCACCACGAAAACCTGAGCTGAGGACCGCACCTCCAACGGCGGCGGTGCAAAACTCCGGCGTCTGGACGCTGTCGTTCTTTCACCCGCGATCAAGATCAAGCAGGGCGGCTGAACCGTGGAGCAAGC
>CALRVU010000464.1:0-3604 GCA_943371685.1 Bordetella parapertussis
TGCTGGGCACCGCACGCAACCCCTATGACCGGATCGGCCACTTTGCCCAGGGCTTTGTGCCGGCCCTGATCGCGCGCGAGATCCTGCTGCGCAACGGCATCCAGGCCGGCGCCAAGCTGCTGGGCTTTCTGTGCCTGTGTGTGGCCATGGCCATCAGCGCCTGGTACGAGCTGATCGAGTGGGCCGCCGCCCTGGCCCTGGGCCAGGGTGCCGACGAGTTCCTCGGCTCGCAAGGCGATGTCTGGGACACCCAGACCGACATGTTCTGCGCCATGCTGGGGGCCCTGTGCGCGCTGGCCTTGCTGAGCCGCTGGCACGACCGGATGATGGCCCGGCTGACCTGGCCGACGCCACCAGACGCTTGAACGCTGCGGATCAGCCCAGTTCGAGCAAGTGGGTCAGATCCCACTCAGTGCGCGGATCGGCCAGCGCAGCCCGCTCGACATGCTCATGGCGCTTGATGGCAACAAAGGTGTCGATCAAGGGCGCACCGAACAGATCGCGCAGCGCTGCACCGGCCTGCAGCGCGTCCAGCGCCTGAGGCAGGCTGCGCGGCAGGCGCAGGCTCTCGGGCGTGCCGGCCAGCGGCGGCTCGGCCGCTTGCAGCCCCAACCAACCCAGGCCCAGCGTGGCCGCCACCGTCAGGTAGGGGTTGGCGTCGCCGCCGGGCAGGCGGTTCTCGACCCGCCGGCTGCTGGCCCCTGAGGCCGGCACCCGGAACGCCAGCGAACGCGACTCATGGCCCCAGCTGGCGTGCGAGGGCGAGGCATTGCTCAGCGCGATGCGATCGAAGGCCATGTCGTGCGGCGCAAAAAAGGCCATGGCCGCCGGTGCATGCTTTTGCAGGCCGGCAATGAAGTGCTGCAGGGCCGGGCTGTCGGCGCCGTCGGGCGTGGCGAACAGCGGCCGCCAGTCGGCACCGCCAGGCCCGGGTTGCGCCGTGCGGTGGTGGACACTGAAATGCCAGTGCATGCCCGTGCCCGGTTCGCCCAGAAAGGGCTTGGGCGCAAAGCTGCACAGATAGCCGTGGCGCGCGGCGATCTCGCGGGCCACTCGCTTGAAACGGAACACGGCGTCGGCCTGGGCCAGCGGCTCGCCGTGGCGGAAGTTCACCTCGTACTGCGACAGCGCCGACTCATGCGCATGGCCATTGACCGGAATGGCCAGGGCCTCGCAAGCCGCGTACAGCTCGTCGAAGTAGGCATTGAAGTGGCTCAAGCGCTCCAGTGACAGCACCTCGCAGGCTCGCTCATGGGTGGGCGCGCCGGCATGGGCGTGCGGCGCGCGCAAGCCACCCTGCGCATCGCGGCTCAGCAGAAACATCTCCAGCTCGGGCGCCACCTGGGCCTCCAGGCCGGCGGCCGCAAAGCGGGCCAGCACCGAGCGCAAGGCCGCCCGGGGCGACCAGGCGCTGGCGTCGATCGCGCCACCCGCGCTCTGCAGCGGGCCGCTGGGCTCGCAGATCACCGTCACCTCGCCGGGGCGGCCGGGCCGCGGCCGCAGCGTGGCCAGATCGGGCCGCAGGTGCATGTCGTCATAGCTCTCGGGCAAGAGCGGGCCGAACACGGCCTCGGGCTCGCCGGAGGTCAGGGTCAGGCCCATCACCACCGAGGGCAGGCGGCAGCCCCCCAGGCTGACGAAGTCATCGGCATGGACCAATTTGCCCCGCGCCACCGAAGTGAAGTCGCCCAAGGCACACTCCACCCATCGCGCATCATGCGCCTGCGCTGCGGCGCGCAACTCATCTTTGGAAGCCAGCAAAAGGGGTTCAATGGTCATGAACGCAAATCAACGACATGCCTTGTGGGCGGGGTGCGCATGATAGGCCACCGGCAGATCGCCCTCTTCTGGCCGGCCACCCTCGCCGCCCTGCTCACCCTGGGTGGCTGCTGGTCGTCCAGCGCCAGCGAGAGCACGTCGGCCCCAGCCGGCCCGCCCACGCTCAGCACCCTCAACACCAGCCTGGCCCAGCCCTGGGCCATGGCCTTTCTGCCTGACGGGCGGATGCTGGTGACCGAGAAGGCCGGCAGCTTGAAGCGCCTGAGTGCCGACGGTCGCCGCATCGAAGCCAGCATCCAGGGCCTGCCGCCGGTGATGGCGGACGGCCAGGGCGCGCTGATGGACGTGGTGCTGTCGCCCGACTTTGCGCAGGACGGCTGGATCTACCTCAGCTACTCGGAGCCCGGCGAGGGCGCTGAAGCAGGCCTGGCCGGCACCGCCGTGGCGCGGCTGCGCCTGCCCGGCCCGACAGGCCCCGCATCAGCGTTTGGCGGCGACACGGTGCGCGACTGGCAGGTCATTTACCGCCAGGTGCCCAAGGTCGCGGGCAGTGGCCACTTTGGCTCGCGGCTGGCTTTTGGCCGCGACGGCCTGCTGTTCATCAGCCTGGGTGAGCGCCAGCTGGGCGCCCCGGCGCAGCAGCTCGACAACTCGCTGGGCAAAGTGGTGCGCATCCACCCCGACGGCCGCATCCCCGGTGACAACCCGGTGCAGCAGACCACCGCCGGGGGCAACCAGGGCACGCCCCGGCCCGAGTTGTGGAGCCACGGCCACCGCAATCCGCAAGGCCTGGCCATCCACCCCGACACCGGCGCACTGTGGCTGACCGAGCATGGCCCGCAGGGTGGCGACGAGTTGAACCGGGTGCAGCCAGGTGGCAACCATGGCTGGCCACTGCGCAGCTACGGCTGCCCCTATGGCTCGCCGGTGGGCGAGGCCTGCCGGATCGGCGGTGGCCGCCATGCGCCCGACTTTGTCGAGCCCGTGGCCACCTGGGTGCCCCGCTCGACCGCGCCCAGTGGCCTCCTGTTCTACACCGGCAGCGGTTTTCCAGAGTGGCAGGGCCATGTCTTCATCGGCGCCCTGGGTGGCAGCACCTTGTGGCGGCTGGTGCTCAAGGACGGCCAGGAACTGAGCCGCGACGAACCCCTGGGCAAGGTCGGCGAGCGGATCCGCTGCGTGCGCCAGGGGCCGGACGGCTGGATCTACCTGCTGACCGACAGCGGCAAGCTGATGAAGCTGGCGCGCTGAGCGACTGCCGGCTCAAAGCCCCGTCTTGAGTCGCTGGAACAAGCGGGTCATCAGGCGGCGGATGTCCTGCTTGCGCACCTCGTAGAACTGCACCTTGCTGGCGAGGTACTCGTCCGGCGGGTTGGCAATCGGATTGGCCAGCACCTCGGGCTTCATCAGGCGCTTGGCTGACAGGTTGGGCGTGGTGAACATCACCCGGTTGGCAATCTCGGCCTGCACGTCCGGCCGCAGGATGAAGTTGATCCAGCGGTGGGCGTTTTCAGGGTGCGGCGCATCGGCAGGGATCAACATGGCCTCGAAGCCGAACTGCGCTCCGCCGGGCGGCAACGGCGCCTCGATCTGCACGCCATTGTCGGTCTGGCGGGCCTGCCGGGCGGCGTTGTTGAAGTCGCCGCCATAGCCCAGGGCCACGCAGAGCTGGCCCGAGGCCAGGTCCTGGATGTAGCCATTGAAGCTGAACACGGCCACATCGCCGCGCACCTGCTGCAAGAGATTGGCCGCGGCCTGGTAGTCCGCCGCCTGCCCGCTGTAGGCCGGCTTGCCCAGGTAGATCAACGCCGAAGGAAACACGTCG
>CALRVU010000465.1:0-3602 GCA_943371685.1 Bordetella parapertussis
CTGAAGATCACCGGCATGGCCTTTCAGGCGCCCAGCCTGCTGCCCTGGCGCACCACGGTGCAGAACGTGATGCTGCCGCTGGAGATCGTCGAGCCCTACCGCTCCAGTTTCAAACAGAAGAAGGCCGAGTACGAGGCCAAGGCCCGCACCCTGCTGCAGAGCGTGGGCCTGGGCGGCTATGAAGACAAGTTCCCATGGCAGCTCTCGGGCGGCATGCAGCAGCGCGCCAGCATCTGCCGCGCCCTGGTGCACGAGCCCAAGCTGCTGCTGCTCGACGAGCCTTTCGGCGCGCTCGACGCCTTCACCCGCGAGGAGCTGTGGTGCGCCCTGCGCGACCTGCAGGCCGCGCAGAAGTTCAACGTGATCCTCGTGACCCACGACCTGCGCGAAAGCGTGTTCCTGGCCGACACGGTCTATGTGATGAGCAAGAGCCCCGGTCGCTTCGTCGTCAAGCGCCAGATCGACCTGCCCCGCCCACGCGATCTGGAAGTGACCTACACCCCTGCCTTCACTGACATCGTGCATGAGCTGCGCGGGCACATCGGGGCGATGCGGAAAAGCAGTGCGGAGGTGGCGCAATGAGCCCGCAAGCCAAAGCCCGCCGCCTGGAAACCTGGGCACCCTGGATCCTGCTGGTGCTGAGCCTGCTGATCTGGCAAGCCCTGTGCACGGCATTCAACGTCAGCGAGTTCGTCTTCCCCAGCCCCTTGCGCATCTGGGAGCAGATCGTCGAGTACCGCGGCGAGATCCTCAAGCACGCCTGGCGCACTTACTGGGTGACCATGGTCGGCTTCGGCATCGCCATCGTGGTGGGCGTGTTGCTGGGCTTTCTGGTCGGCAGCTCGCGGCTGGCCTATGCCGCCATCTATCCATTGATGACCGGCTTCAATGCCCTGCCCAAGGCCGCCTTCGTGCCCATTCTCGTGGTCTGGTTCGGCATCGGCGTGGGCCCGGCCGTGCTCACCGCCTTCCTGATCTCCTTCTTCCCGATCACGGTCAACATCGCCACCGGACTGGCCACGCTCGAGCCCGAGCTGGAGGATGTGTTGCGGGTGCTGGGGGCCCGGCGCTGGGACGTGCTGGTCAAGGTCGGTCTGCCACGCTCCATGCCCTATTTCTTCGGCTCGCTCAAGGTCGCCATCACGCTGGCCTTTGTCGGCACCACCGTGTCCGAGATGACGGCCTCGAACGAGGGCATCGGCTACCTGCTGGTGTCGGCCGGCTCGGCCATGCAGATGGGCCTGGCCTTTGCCGGCCTGGTGGTGGTGGGTGCCATGGCCATGCTGATGTACGAGTTCTTCTCCATCGTCGAGCGGCGCACCACCGGCTGGGCACACCGCGGTTCTGGGGCACACTAAGCGGCTGTGATGAGCCCGGAACAACGCCTGAAGCACCTGCTGCGTGCCAACGAGATCGCCCGCGCCACCATGCAGGCCGGGCGCCACCCCTTTGGCGCCCTGCTGGTGGCGGCCGATGGCGAGACCGTGTTGCTGGAGCAGGGCAATCTCGACACGGTCAACCATGCCGAGGCGGTGCTGGCCCGCGAGGCCGCCCGGCTTTACCCGCCGGCCCTGCTCTGGGACTGCACCCTGGTCACCACCGTCGAGCCCTGCGCCATGTGCGCGGGCACCCAGTACTGGGCCCACATCGGCCACCTGGTCTATGGCATTGAAGAGTCCGAGCTGCTGGCCTTGACGGGCAACCATGCACTCAACCCCACCCTGGCCCTGCCTTGCCGCGAGGTTTTTGCGCGCGGCCAGAAGCCGCTGGAGGTGACCGGCCCGGTGCCCGCGGCCCGCGAGGCCATCCTCAGCCTGCACCGGCATTTCTGGCAGCACACGCATTGAAGTTGCCGCTCGACCTGCGCAGTCTGGCTGCGCTCAACCTGGTGTCCACCCTGGCCCAGATCGGCCAGTTCGGCCTGGGCAGCACGCTGCTGCCGCTGGCACTGCAGGCACGCGGCGCCAGTGCCTGGCAGATCGGCCTGGCCAGCTCGGCCCTGTGGCTGGGCATGCTGGCCGGCCTGCTGGTGGCCGGCCGCTGCGTGCACTGGTGGGGCTACCGGCGCACCGTGGTCGTCGGTGTCTCTTTGAGCGCTCTGGCCTTCGCCCTGACGCCCAGCCTGCCTTGGGCCCTGTGGAGCCTGCCCGCAGCGGGCGTGGGCTTTGGCCTGGGCCTGCGCTGGATCGCCAACGAGACCTGGCTTTACCGCCTGGCCCCGGTACAGGCCCAGGGCCGGATCGTCGGCATCCACGAGAGCCTGATCGGGCTGGCTTCGGTGGCCGGGCCGATGCTGGTGGTGGCCCTGGGTGCTGAGCGACTCGACGGCTTCTATTGGGCGGCCGGCCTGACCGCGCTGGCCATCCCGCCCTTGTGGCTGGCCCGCACCCTGGCCGCCAGCGACAAGGACACGCCGCCCGATCAGCAAGCTGCAGCCCCGGGCCGCCTCACCCGGCTGAGGCTCGCCCTGCTGGGCATCAGCCTGGGCGCCTGGGTGGCCGGGCTGGGCGGCTGGATCGAGGGCAGCCTGCTGTCCTTGCTGCCGGTGCTGGCCGGCGATCAGGGCCTCAGCAGCAGCCAGTCGGCCTGGTTGCTGACCCTGATCGGCGTCGGTGCCACCAGCTGCCCGTTCCCGATCGGCTGGCTGGCCGACCACCTGGGCGTGCGGCGCACTGCGCTCGGGCTCGCCGGCACGGTGCTGGTCTGCACCCTGATGGCCTGGGTTCTGCCGCCCCAATGGGGGCTGGCCATCATGGCCTTTGGCGTGGGCGCCACCACCGGCGGCATGCTGACGCTGGGCATGGTCCACGCCGCCCAGGGCGCCGGCGGTGCTGCCATCACCGCCCGCGTGCGCCAGGTCTCGGTGGTCTACACCTTGTTGTCAGCCTGCGGTCCGCTGGTGGCGGGCGTGGTCCTCAGCCAGACCGGCAACAGCCAGAGTCTGCTCGGGCTGCAGCTGGCCATCGCCCTGGTCTTGCTGGCCGTGCTGCGCCGCGCGCCGCCGCCGCCCAGCGCCCCTCATTGAATCAACACGGAGACACCCCACCATGGGCTGGCTGGGCCATCTGGACATTGCTTACCGGCGCGACGGCGACCGCACCACCGCACTGGACCGCCACGACGGACCGCTACGGGTGCTGCAGCGCCTCTACCCCGAGGGAGAGCGCATCTGCCACCATGTGCTGGTCCATCCGCCGGGCGGCATCGTCGGTGGCGACGAGCTGCATGTGCAGCTCGATCTGGCCGAGGGCACGCATGCACTGGTCACCACGCCCAGCGCCACCCGCTACTACCGCAGCGCCGGCGAGCCCGCGCTGCAAGCCGTGCGGGCCTGCGTGGCACCCGGCGCCCGGCTGGAATGGCTGCCGCTGGAGACGATTGCCTACAGCGCCTGTCTGGCCGAGAACCGCCAGCGCTTTGAACTGGCGCCCGGCGCCGAGATGATGGGCTGGGAGATGCTTGCCCTGGGTCTGCCCGCGGCCGGCCTGGGTTTTGAGCGCGGCCACATCACCCAGCACCTGGAGCTGCCCGGCGTCTGGCTGGAGCGCGGCCGGATCGACGCGCAGGATCAGCGCCTGCTCGAATCGCCCCTGGGGCTGGCA
>CALRVU010000466.1:0-3587 GCA_943371685.1 Bordetella parapertussis
AGGGCCTGCCGGCCTTCCGCAGCGAGGTGCAGACCCTGCTGTTCGGTGCCCAGCACCCGGCACTGCAGGCCGAGCGGGTGGCCACCATCCAGTCGGTCGGATCCAGCGGCGGCCTGAAGGTGGGCGCCGACTTCATCAAGCGCTGGTTCCCCGAGGCCGCGATCTGGGTCAGCGACCCGACCTGGGACAACCACAAGGCCGTGTTCGAGGGTGCCGGCCTGACCGTCCACACCTATCCCTACTACGACGCGGCCACTGGCGGCCTGCGCTTTGAGGCCATGCTCGACGCCCTGCGCCAGCTGCCCCCGCGCAGCGTGGTGCTGCTGCACGCCTGCTGCCACAACCCCACCGGTGTGGACCTGACCCCGGCCCAGTGGGACGCCTTGCTGCCGGTGCTGCGCGAGCGCGCGCTGATGCCCTTCCTGGACTTGGCTTACCAAGGCTTTGGTGACGGCATCGACCAGGACGCCTATGCCGTTCGCGCCCTGGCCGACTCAGGCCTGGGCGGTTTCGTCGCCAACTCCTTCTCCAAGAGCATGAGCGTGTACGGCGAGCGCTGCGGCGCCCTCAGCGTGATCTGCCCGACCGCCGCCGAAGCCCGGCTGGTGCTGGGCCAGCTCAAGGCCACGGTGCGCCGCAACTACTCCAACCCCCCGATGCATGCCGGTCAGCTGGTGGCCACCCTGCTGGGCTCGCCCGAGCTGCACAAGCTGTGGGCCCACGAACTGGACGCCATGCGCGAACGCATCCAGGCCATGCGCCGCACGCTGCACGCCATCGTCAGCGCCAAGGTGCCCGGCCGCAATTTCGACTACTTCCTGACCCAGCGCGGCATGTTCAGCTACACCGGCCTGAGCCCCGCCCAGGTCGACCGCCTGCGCGAGGAGTTCGGCGTCTACATCCTGCGCTCCGGCCGCATGTGCGTGGCCGGCCTGAACAGCGGCAATGTGGAACGCACGGCCGAGGCCATGGCCGCCGTGCTGGCGGCTTGAGCCCCTGGCGCCCCGGCACCGACCGGGGCGCGCCTTAAGCTCGGGTTAATCCGGGTCTTTGATGATGAGGGCATGCAAGAAACCTTCATCTCTCCGTCCGGCCGATCGCCGAGGCGTGACCACGGCCCAAGCCAGATCCTGGCTCACTGGAACTCGCTCGCCTCATTGGCCTGGGCGATCGCGCTCACATCAGCGCTTGGGCTGGCCACCACCGCCACACCTGCGCAGGCGGCCACCCCGGCGGAGCTGCTGGCGGGCTACAGCGCCAGCGCCGGCAAGGCGGCGGACGCCGGCCGCGGCCAGGCCTTCTTCACCACCACCCTCGGCCAGGAATGGTCTTGCGCCAGCTGCCACGGCGCGCGCCCCGTGGCCCCTGGCAAGCATGCCGGCACTGGCAAGGTGATCGGGCCGCTGGCGCCGGCCTTCAATGCCGAGCGCTTCACCGAGCTGGCCAAAAGCGAAAAGTGGTTTCGCCGCAACTGCAACGACGTGGTCGGGCGCGAGTGTTCGGCGTCTGAGAAGGCCGATGTGCTGGCCTGGTTGATGACCCTGAAGTGAGGCCACCGATGACGCACCCCACCCACGCCCCCCGTTGCCGCAGCTGGTCCACCCTCGCGGCGCTGAGCCTGGCACTGCTCGGTAGCGCCCAGGCCGACGGCGGCCAGCGCGTGCCGCCCAGCCCGCTCTACAAGCAGGAATGCGCCGCCTGCCACACGGCCTTTCCGCCCAATGCCTTGCCGGCGGCGTCCTGGCAGCGGCTGATGACCGGGCTGCCCAAGCACTTCGGCACCGATGCCTCGCTGGACCCGGCCCTGGCCGCCCAGATCAGCGCCTGGCTGGTGGCCAACGCCGCCACCGGCCGGCGCGCCACCGATGCGCCGCCGCAGGACCGCATCACCACCAGCGCCTGGTTTGTGCGCGAGCACCGTGAAGTGGCCGCCGACGTGTGGAAGCGCCCCGCCGTGGGCAAGGCGTCCAACTGCGCCGCTTGCCACACGGGTGCGGCGGAAGGCCGCTTCAGCGAGAACGATGTGCGCATTCCGCGCTGACTCAAGGATCCCATCATGATCTCCAACACCGCATCCACGGCCGCCGCTGGCGACCCCTCTGCTGCATCGTCTGCGCCCACCCAGCGCCAGACCCTGGTCTGGGACCTGCCGGTGCGGCTGTTCCACTGGCTGCTGGCAGCCAGCTTTGCCGGCGCCTGGCTCACGGCCGAGAGCGAGCGCCTGCACCTCATCCACATCACCCTGGGCTACACCATGGGTGGGCTGGTGGTGTTCCGGCTGGTCTGGGGCCTGATCGGCAGCAGCCCGGCGCGCTTTGCCAACTTTGTGCGCGGCCCGGCCGCCGCCCTGCGCTACCTGCGATCGCTGACCACGACGAAGCCTGAGCACCACCGCGGCCACAACCCGGCCGGAGCGCTCGCCATCGTGGCGCTGCTGGGGCTGGTGCTGCTGACGGCCGCACTCGGCTGGGCCACCGAGACCGAGCGCCTGCCCGCCTTCATGGACGAGGCACATGAAGCCGTGGCCACGGGCTTGATGGCCGTGGTCTGCCTGCACCTGCTGGGCGTGGCCGTGGGCAGCTGGCGCCACCGTGAGAACCTGCCCCGCAGCATGGTCGACGGCCGCAAGGCCGGCAGCGCGACCGAAGGCTTGCAGGGCAACCGCTGGCCGATGGCGGCCCTGTTGCTCGCCGCCGTGCTGGGCTTCTGGGCCTGGCAGTGGCACAGTGCACCGGACGGCACGGCCGGTGCCACACTCAAGGCCCTGGGCACGATGAGCAGCGGTGGCGACGAAGATGGCGAGAACGACCAAGACAACGACTGAGGCCCGGAGCCATGCGCATCCTGCTGGTTGAAGACGATGCCCTGCTGGGGGACGGCCTGCGCGCCGGCCTGCGCCAGCAAGGCTTCCAGGTGGACTGGGTGCGCGACGGCATGGCCGCGCAGCGCGAGCTGCGCTCTGACGTCTATGCCGCCGCGGTGCTCGACCTGGGCCTGCCCCAGCTCGACGGCATGGCCGTGCTGCAGCAGGTCCGGTCCGCCGGCATCAGCACGCCGGTGCTGGTGCTGACGGCCCGCGACACGGTCAACGACCGGGTGCGCGGGCTGGACGGCGGTGCCGATGACTATGTGCTCAAGCCGGTGGACTTGCTGGAGTTGGCGGCGCGGCTGCGCGCCCTGGTGCGCCGCGCCCATGGCCAACCGCAGGAGCTGCTGCGCGCACTCGACGTGACGCTCGATCCCGCCAGCCGGGCGGTCTGCCTGGCCGGCGAGCCGATGAGCCTCTCGACCCGCGAGTTCGACCTGCTGCAGGCGCTGATGCTCAACGCCGGCCGGGTGATGTCGCGTGAGCAGCTGGAGCAGCACCTCTACAGCTGGGGCCACGAGGTGGACAGCAATGCGGTGGAGGTGCACATCCACCACCTGCGCCGCAAGCTGCGGCCGGAGCTGATCGTGACCGTGCGCGGTGTGGGCTACATGGCCGTGCGGCCGGACGCCAGCCCATGAACCTGCCCACGCTCGGGCGCCATGCGCCACGGCCCACGGCCTCGCTGCGCCAGCGCCTGCTGGTGGGCGTGGTCGGCGCC
>CALRVU010000467.1:0-3577 GCA_943371685.1 Bordetella parapertussis
GGCTTTGCGGTGGTGGCCGGCGAGGTGCGCAGCCTGGCCGGTCGCTCGGCCGAGGCGGCCCGCGAGATCAAGCGCCTGATCAATGCCTCGGTCGAGAAGGTCGACATCGGCGCGCGGCTGGTGCAGGACGCTGGCAGCACCATGGGCGACATCGTCAGCTCGGTGCAGCGCGTGACCCACATCGTGCGCGAAATCAGCACCGCGGCCGAAGAACAAAGCAAGGGCATCAGCCAGGTCAACAGCGCCGTCGCCCAGCTCGACCAGATGACGCAGCAAAACGCTGCGCTGGTGGAAGAGAGCGCCGCCGCGGCGGAGAGCCTGAAGGACCAGGCTGCGCGCCTGAACTCGGTGGTAGCCAGGTTCCAGGTCGGCTCCGGCAGTGGCGGCTCAACCGCGTCAGCCGGCCATGCACAGCCAGCCACCCACCCTCGGATCAGCGCTCCGGCAGCTCACAGCACCCCTGCAGCCGCCTCCGGCACGGGCTTGCGCGCCAGGCTGGCAGCCAAGCGCAGCTCGCCGACCCCAAGCCCAGCGCCAAAGCCCGCTGCGCAGGCCCATGCATCGGTGACCCCGGCGGCGCCCAGGCCCGCTCCGGCGCCCAGCCCGGCCCCAGCCCTGGCTGCAGCCACCAACGACACCGACTGGGAAACCTTCTGAACCCCGCCCGAGCGGACCACCGCGGCCCGCTTTTACCCCACTTGCCGAGTAAAGCCATGAAAAACCTTGCCTCCACTGCCCTGCTGCTTGCCGCCACCTGCCTGCCCTGCGCCGCCCTGGCGGCCGAAGGTGGTGCCACCGAAGCCGACGCCACGAGCATGGTCGGCAAGGGCGTCGCCTTCATCAAGGCCAACGGCAAGGACAAAGGCTTTGCCGAAATCACCAGCAAGACCGGCCAGTTCCGCCACCAGGACCTGTACCTGGTGGTGTATGGCCTGGACGGCACGGTCCATGCCCACGGCGCCAACGAGAAGATGGTGGGCAAGAACCTGATCGGCCTGAAGGACATCGACGGCAAGGCCTTTGTGCAGGAGCGCGTCGAGATGGGCAAGGCCAAGCCCAGCTTCTGGCAGGACTACAAGTTCACCAACCCCGAGACCAAGAAAGTCGAGCCCAAGCGCATGTACTGCGAACGGCTCGATGACAGCGTGGTCTGCGGCGGCATCTACAAGTAAAGCAGCCTGACCTCGAAAGCCGGCGCACCGGCTGCCCGCCAGCCGACGCGCAACCCCAGGACAAGACATGAAGCTCCGAACCCGCCTCTTGCTGGCCCCTTGCGTGACAGCCGCCATCGCGCTGGGCTGCGCAGCACTGAACGCCGTGCTGATGGACCGCCAGGCCACCCATTCCAGCGAGGCCTTCAGCACCGATCTGGAGAACCTGCGCAGCATCTCCAGCGCTCAGGATCAACTCGGCCAGATGCATGCCAGCGCCTACCGCACGGTGGTGCTGATCGGCTCGCTGGACGAGGCCGCCGTGGCCAAGGCGCGGGCCGAACTCAAGCAGCAAGGCGGCGGCGTGAGTCGTGTGATCGCCGGCGTGGTGGGCAATACCGACCCCGAGGCCGGTCTGGCCGAGCCGGCTGCCGCGATCGACAAGACGCTGAATGAATACTCCCGCCAGATCGACGAGGCGCTCGACCTGGCCTCCGTCGATCCGAACACTGGCGCAGCGGCCATGCAGGGCGCCGACCAGCAGTTCAAGCAGCTCAGCGCCAGCATGGGCGCTTTGGTCGGTCGCATCGAGAACCGCACCGAGGCCGCACTGCAGGCATCCGTCAGCCAGAGCCGCCAGACCACGGTGCTGCTGCTCGGCCTGGGCTTGCTGATCACGCTGGGCGTGGTGGGCATCAGCGTGCTGATGCTGGGCAAGATCGTGGCCGCCCTGCAAGGCGCCACCCGGGTGGCCCGGGCCGTGGCCGCCGGGGACCTGAACGTGCGCACCGACAGTGACCGCACCGACGAGCTGGGCGACTTGCAGCGCAGTCTGGGCGACATGGTGCA
Source organism: Bordetella parapertussis (assembly GCA_943371685.1). GTDB lineage: Bacteria > Pseudomonadota > Gammaproteobacteria > Burkholderiales > Burkholderiaceae_C > Ideonella > Ideonella parapertussis_A. The sequence continues at coordinate 2,001 of CALRVU010000467.1, forward strand.
GCGCCTGAATTCTTCATTGCTGACCGTGCGCGAGGTGGCCAGCGGCATCGCCAGCGCCGGCGCCGAGATCGCCACCGGCAACCAGGACCTGTCGCAACGCACCGAGCAGGCGGCCAGCAGTCTGCAGCAAACCGCCAGCTCGATGGAGCAGCTCACCGGCACGGTGCGCCACAGCGCCGAGTCCGCCACCCAGGCCAATGCCCTGGCCGGCTCGGCCATGAGCGTGGCCCAGCGCGGCGGCGAGGCAGTGGCCCAGGTGGTCGCCACCATGGACGAGATCAACACGGCCAGTCGCAAGATCGCCGACATCATCGGCGTCATCGATGGCATTGCCTTCCAGACCAACATCCTGGCGTTGAACGCGGCCGTGGAAGCCGCCCGCGCCGGCGAGCAGGGCCGCGGCTTTGCCGTGGTGGCCGCCGAGGTGCGCAGCCTGGCCGGCCGCTCGGCCGAGGCCGCCCGCGAAATCAAGAGCCTGATCGGCGCCTCGGTCGAGAAGGTCGACAGCGGCGCCCGCCAGGTGCAGACCGCCGGCGCCACCATGGACGACATCGTCGCCTCGGTGCAGCGGGTGAGCCAGATCATTGCCGACATCAGCAACGCCGCACATGACCAGAGTGACGGCATCGGCCAGGTCAACAGCGCCGTCAGCCACCTCGACCAGATGACCCAGCAGAACGCGGCACTGGTTGAACAGAGCGCCGCGGCGGCTGAGCACCTCAAGGGCCAGGCCCAGGCGCTGACGGCGCTGGTCGCCGACTTTCATCTGCGCAGCGGCAGCACCGCCCCAGGCTGAGCCCGCCACCCGAATCCTTGACTCACACGACGGCATTCACCATGAACGCGTTCCTTCGCAGCACCTCCATCCGCCAGCGCCTGTTGGGCAGCCTGCTGGCCCTGTGCGTGATGATTCTGGGCATGGGTGGCTGGGCCGCCATGAGCTTCAGAGGCCTGCAACAGCAGGCAGCCGAACTGCTCGACAGCCAGGCACAGGGCCTGCGGGCCACCGGCGATCTGCTGGCCAGCCTGGAGCGGGTGCACAGCCTGGCGCAAGCCGTGCTGCTCAATGGCAACAATCCGGTCGAGGCCGGCGAGATCCTGGGCCAATGGCAGAAGGCTTCGGCGAGCACGCTGGCGCAGTTGAAGTCGGCCGGTGAAGGCGCCAGCCATCCGGCCTTGAGCGACGCGCTGGCTGGTTTCACAGCCTACAGCACCGCGGTGGGCGAAGTGCTGCCCAAGGTCGCGGCGGCCACACTCGACGGCGCGGCCGGCTTTGCCTATGTGGGGCAGGCTCAGGCCGACTTTGACAAGTCGCGCGAAGGGGTGCGACTGTGGTCGGATGCGGTGCTGGCCGACATCGTGGCCCGCCGCGAGGCTGACCGGACGGCGGAAGCCTTGCAATCAAACCTGCGACTGGCCACCGTGATCGTCGCGCTCGGGCTGTTCTGCGCCCTGATGCTGGCCATCGTGCGCTCGATCAGTGGCCCTCTGGAACAGGCACGGCACAGCGCCCAGCGCATCGCCCAGGGCGACCTGAGCGTCGACATCCACGGCCAGGGCCGCGACGAAGTGGCCCA
>CALRVU010000468.1:0-3576 GCA_943371685.1 Bordetella parapertussis
AACGCTCCGATCTACAGCTCTACCGGGCCAAGTCCGAGGGCCGCAACCGAACCTGTCTGGAGCCCACCCCTGTGTCCACTGTCAGCGCCGAAGAAAAAGGCCTGTTGTTTGGCGGAAACCCGCCGGGAGAGCTCGAATGAGCGCACGCATCACTGCCATTACCAGCGGCAAAGGTGGCGTGGGCAAGACCTTCTTGTCGGCCAACCTCGCTGCCGCACTCGCACGCCAAGGCCAGCGTGTGCTGGTGCTGGACGCCGACCTGGGTCTGGCCAATCTGGACGTGGTCCTCAACCTGTTTCCCAAGATCACCCTGCACGATGTGTTCACCGGCAAGAACCAGCTGGAAGAAGCGCTGGTTCCGGCGCCGGGTGGTTTCACGGTCATGCTGGCTGGCTCCGGCATGGTCGAGTACTCGCGGCTCACGCCCGAGGTGCGTGACCAGCTGCTCGACGTGATCCAGAAGGTGCGGCCCCGCTTTGACCGCATCCTGCTGGACACCGGCGCGGGCATCTCGGATGTGGTGCTCTACACCGTCTCGCTGGCCGATGAGGTGCTGGTCGTGGCCACGCCCGAGCCCACGTCGCTGACCGACGCCTACGCCACCATCAAGGTGCTGGCCACCACCCAGGGCCGGCGCGACATCCGCCTGCTCGTCAATCAGGTGACCCGCCCGGGTGAGGGCCGCACCATCCGCGGTCAGTTGCAGCAGGTGGTGGACCGCTATGTCACACCCAGCCTCGATTCCCCGGTCAAGCTGGAGTTCGTGGCCGAGGTACCGATCGACTCGGCGGTGCGCGACGCCGTCAAGCGCCGGCAGCTGCTGCTGGAGTGCTACCCCGGCAGCCCGGCAGCGCAAGCGGTGTCGGCTGCGGCCACCCGATTGATCGACGCCTGATTCCAGCCTGATCACGCCACAGCGAGCTTGGCGCTGGCAGACAATCAGGCCATGACGGACCTGACCGAAACTGAAGGCGCCGCAGCGCCTGCCATCACACCCTTCGAGCTGCTCGGCGGCGAGCCTGGCCTGCGCGCCCTGGTGGACCGCTTTTACGACCTGATGGACCTGGAGCCTGAGCTGGCCCGCCTGCGCGCCGTGCACGGCAGTCAGCTCGAGGATGCCCGCAACAAGCTGTTCTGGTTCCTGTGCGGCTGGCTGGGTGGCCCCGACCATTTCGTCCAGCGCTTTGGCCATCCGCGTCTGCGCGCCCGCCACCTGCCGTTTGCCATTGGCAGCGTGGAGCGCGACCAGTGGCTGGCCTGCATGTTCCAGGCGATGCGCGATCAGCAGGTGCCGGCAGACCTGCAAGCCCGGCTGGAACGCTCGTTCTTCGACACCGCCGACTGGATGCGCAACCGGGCAGATTGAGGTGCGAGCCGTGCGCCGTGATCAGGGCAGCAGTTCGGCGATGCGGTCCCAGGCTTCAGCCGGAATGCGACCCTCCCAGCTGGCGGCCACCTTGCCATCCCGGTCCAGCAACACCGAGAGTGGCCAGTGCGCGGGCTCTCGGGTCAGGCTGTCGACATGGCCTGCGGCACCGCGCCAGAGCACCATGGGCATCTTGACCGGCCCCTTGCCACCGACCTGCGCCTGGGCCACCGATTGCCAGTAGCGCTGGGCATCTTCCATCTTCCGATCGGTTTGCACGATGACCAGGCTGAAGGCCTGGCTCTGCCAGCCTGCGGCGTTGGCCCGCAGCTCGGGCATCTTGTCCAGACACACCGCGCAGCCGGTGTGCCAGTAGTAGAGCAGCACGACGCGTCCCTTCATCGCACTCAGGTCGACAGCCTGACCGGCCATCGTGCTGCTGCGCAGGACAAAGGCCTGGCCCTGGGCCGGCACGGCCGGCGAACTGGCCCAGCTCGGGAGCTGGGTCAGTGACAAGAGCAGCAGCAGGACCCAGTGCCACCCCGGCCATGCGGCCGGCAGGCGAGCCATGGGAACCCGGGGCCATGAAATCGGCAAGGCAATGGTGTTCATGCTCGCTCAGTCGCTGCCGAGGCCAATTCCTTACACCGGCTTGGCACTTCTTTGTGGCGATCGGCTGCCCAGCAGCACGATCAGTGCGCCAGCGCCGCCTTGCGGGCCGGCGGCCTGGGCAAAGCAGATCACCTCCTGGCGCTGCGCCAGCCAGCGCTGGACCTTTTCCTTGAGCACCGGCTGGCGACCGGGCGAGCCGTGACCCTTGCCATGGACCACGCGCAGGCAACGATTGCTGTGCTGGAACGCCAGGCGGATGAAGTCGGCCAGTTGCTCGCGGGCTTCGTCGCGCCGCAGGCCGTGCAGGTCCAGCTCGCCCTGGATTGCCCAATGGCCTTTGCGCAGCTTGGTCACCACATCAATGCCCACGTCGGGGCGTCTGAAACTGAGGCCATCGTCGGTCAACAGCAGTGATTCCACATCGACTTCGTCCGACAAGGCCTCGCGCAGGGCGGCTTGTTCGTCCAGCTCTCGCTGTCTGGGTTCGGGGGCGGGCAGCGGCTTGGCCGAGGTGGCCTGGGCGCCGCGCCGCACCGGCTCCACCCGGCCCACGCTCTGCGTGAACAGGTGTCGCTCGCGCTCGCGCCGGGCGGCCTCGGCGGCCAGCCGCGCGGCCTCGGCGGCTGCACGTGCCTGCTCTGCGCGCAGGGCGTCGCGCAGCAAACCCAAGTTGTTGATTCCGTTGACTTTCACTGCTCGCCCGCCGCCGGGGCTTCGTCATGGCCTGTTTGCCATCACCTGTTGCCCGCAACTGCGAGCCTACCGCACCGCGCGGCATCGGCGGTCGCGCAGGGCTTTGAAACGGGCGTTCAGAGCAGCCCGCGCTCGGCAAAGCTCACCACCTGGCCGGCCCCCACCACCAGATGGTCCAGCACACGCACATCCACCAACTGCAAGGTGCTCTTGAGCGACTGGGTCAGGAACTCGTCGGCGCGCGAGGGCTCGGCCAGGCCGGACGGGTGGTTGTGGGCCAGGATCACTGCGCCGGCATTCAGATCCATGCACTGGCGCAGCACTTCGCGTGGGTAGACGCTGGTTTGCGTCAGGCTGCCCTGGAACAGCTCACGCCATTCGATCAGGCGGTGCTGGCTGTCCAGAAACAGCACGGCAAACACCTCTTGCTCGCGCCTGGCCAGGTGCAGGCTGACAAAGTCCTTGACCCGACCTGGGTTGTCGAACACCGGCCCGCGCTGAAGTGGTTGCAGCAGGGCGCGCCGAGCCATTTCCATCACCGCGACCAGCTCGGCCCGCTTGGCCGGACCCAGGCCCTTGATGCGCTTGAAGTCATCGGAGCGGGCTTGCAGCAAGCCGCCAAACCCCTGGAAGGTGGTGAGCAGTTCGTCGGCCATCACCAGCACGCCCTTGCCCTGGATGCCGGTGCGCAGCAGCAGGGCCAGCAGTTCAGCGTCGGCCAACGCAGCGGGCCCTTGTGCCAGCAGCTTTTCGCGTGGGCGCATGGCGCTGGGCAGATCTTTGAGTGACATCTCTCGCTCCCGCTGGGGTGGTGGCGTCGCAGAGGCGGGCCCGGCCCTTAAAATCAGGCTCAGACTATCAGTGGCGACGCCTTGTGAACACCATTCAGCCGGGATCCTTCCTTA
>CALRVU010000469.1:0-3573 GCA_943371685.1 Bordetella parapertussis
CCGACCAGGTGCCGGGTTCGCTCCAGCGGCCGAACTGCTCGCTGAACTCGATGTTCATGTAGCGCGGATAGCCGATCGCCACCGTGGTGCTGTACGACTTGCTCAGGCTCGTGTTGTAGCCCTCCTGGCGAATGATGGACCCGGCTGGTGAGCGCAGTTCGACGATGTAGTAATAGACGCCCGAGAGGTTGTCGCTGGCACCCAGCTTGACCGACACGAACTGGCCGGTGCGGCTGGCGTCGACGCTGCCGCTCACGCCAAAGCTGGTCAGCTTGGGCGGCTGGGTGTCTAGCGCGGCCTGGGCCGCCGTGGTGCTTGCCAGCAGGGCCAGCAGGCTGAGCCGGGTCAGCGCCGGCGCGATGTCAGTGGAAAAACGCAGCATGGAAACCTCCTGAGGTGTGGATGGTGATGGCCATGTTTGGCCTCCACCTGCATCCGCCAACGGGCTGGCGGCTGCCATCCGGACATCAGAGGGCTGCTTTTTTATCTGCGGGGATGCCGCTGCTGCGCGACATCCAGGGCGCCGGGATTCATTCCCGCGGGTGGGTCACTGGCGTTCCACCGTCACCGCTTGATTGGTCACTGTCCAGCGCAGGGCATGGTGCGGGCCGCCGGGTACCAGATTGCCCGAGCCGACGATCACCCCTGCGTCATTGATGCCTGTGGCGTAGCTGTTGTTGCCGCCGGGAAAGTGGCCCAGCTTGATGGCTTTGCCGCCGCGCCACAGCACGGCGATGGTGAAGGTGCCGCCGGTGGGAGAGGGCGCATGGCCCACCAGATCGCCCTTGTTGTTCATGCCGTTGACCAGGTGACCATAGGCCTTGCGGCCGCCGCCCAGCGCGGGCAGGTACTTCATCACCCCGGCGCTCCAGGTCACCGGAATGATGCCCGAGGTCCAGCCGGCGATCAGGCCGCTGTTGTTGATGTGGCTGGCCTTGCCCAGGCCCAGGTTGGTGTAGACGCCATTGCGCCAGAGAAATGCCCGCTGATCGCTGCCGACCAAACCCTGACCCACCACTTCGCCCTGGGCATTGATGCCATAGGCCACGCTGTAGCGCTTGAAGCCTGCAGCGGGCTGGCCCATGAAGCCCAGGTCACGCACGCTGCTGGTCCGCTGCCAGATCACCGCATGGGTGTCCATGTTGGCGTCCAGTGCGGCGCCGGCGATCTGGCCGGCGTCGTTGATGGCATTGGCAAAGCCGAAGCCGCCGATGGAGGGGTTGGCCAGCGTCGGCAGCGTGCTGGCCGTGCCCTGGGCGTTCCAGTACACGGGCACGGAGTCATCGCGGGTGGCAAAGTAGTCGCCCACCACTTCGCCGCTCAGGTTGATCGAGCGCAGCGTGGGCAGAAAGCCCGTGCAGCAGGCGCTGAACTCCTGCAGGGCCAGGTTGTCCCAGACCACCTGGCGAGTTTGCAAAGTGACGCCCTCGCGCGCCGTGCCCACGGTCCGGTTGGAATTGTTGATGGCCTGGGCCGTGGATCCCAGGCCTGGCGCCAGTTCGCCCATGTCGGCGACCGTGATGACCCGGGCGGCCATGGCTGCAGGGCTGCTCAGCAAGCCAGCCAGAAGCAAACCGGCCCCCACGGCCATCCCGACGCCGGATCTGCGAAATGTGGGGATGGGTGGATGGACAGTCATGGCGCGCTCCTGAGTTTATAAATGTGCAAATAAAACATTTACAGGATAGCCCGGATGCGGCGCCGACGCCAGTCCGAAAGGCAAGAAGAAGCTATGCAGTCCGGTTCCTAGGGGGTGAGCGCGGCACTGTGCCATCCCGGTACAACCCGCTGAAACGGGTTCGTCCTTGTTCGTGGCACCGGGCCCGCAGGATGGCGAACCGCGCTGGCGAGGCTGCGGGTTTTCGCGGCGAAATCCGCGCTGAAAGCCGGCAAACCGGTCCGGCAGGCCGGTGGCACGCGGGTTGCCCTATAGACCCCGAGTCCGGACCATCGACGTGCCATTGCCGACGCGCCGCGACCGCCTTCATCACACCGCAGGAGACATCCCATGTCCGTTTACGCAGCTCCCGGCGCGCCTGGCGCCACCCTGGCCTACAAGGCCCGCTATGACAACTTCATCGGTGGCAAGTTCGTGGCCCCGGTGGATGGTCAGTACTTCGATGTGATCACCCCGATCACTGGCAAGACCTACACCCAGGCTGCGCGCTCCACCGCGGTTGACGTGGAGCGCGCACTGGACGCGGCTCACGCCGCAGCCGCCGGCTGGGCTGCCACCGCCCCGGCCGTGCGCGCTGGCGTGCTGCTGAAGATCGCCGAGCGGATCGACCAGAACCTGGAGCTGCTGGCCTATGCCGAGACCGTGGACAACGGCAAGCCGATCCGCGAAACGCTGAATGCCGACATTCCGCTCTCGGCCGACCATTTCCGCTACTTTGCCGGCTGCCTGCGCGCCCAGGAAGGCTCGCTGACCGAGATCGACGGCAACACCATCGCCTATCACTTCCATGAGCCGCTCGGCGTGGTCGGCCAGATCATCCCCTGGAACTTCCCCATCCTGATGGCCGCCTGGAAGCTGGCCCCGGCGCTGGCCGCCGGCAACTGCGTGGTGCTCAAGCCGGCCGAGTCGACCCCGATCAGCATTCTGGTGCTGGCCGAGCTGATTGCCGACCTGCTGCCGGCCGGCGTGCTCAACATCGTCAACGGCTATGGCCGCGAGGCCGGCATGCCGCTGGCCACCAGCAAGCGCATTGCCAAGATCGCTTTCACCGGCTCCACCGCCACCGGCCGGGTGATTGCCCAGGCCGCCGCCACCAACCTGATTCCGGCCACGCTGGAGCTGGGTGGCAAGAGCCCCAACATCTTCTTTGAAGACGTGGCCAACCACGACGACGCCTTCTTCGACAAGGCCATCGAAGGCCTGGTGCTGTTCGCCTTCAACCAGGGCGAGGTCTGCACCTGCCCGAGCCGTGCCCTGATCCATGAGTCGATCTATGACAAGTTCATGGACCGGGCCCTCAAGCGCGTGGCCGCCATCAAGCAAGGCAACCCGCTGGACACCGACACCATGATGGGCGCGCAGGCCTCGGCCATGCAGATGGACAAGATCATGTCCTATCTGGATGTGGGCAAGCAGGAAGGCGCGCAGGTGCTGATCGGTGGCGGCCGGGCCGAGCTGGGCGGCGACCTGTCGCAGGGCTATTACATCCAGCCGACCCTGTTCAAGGGCAACAATAACATGCGCGTGTTCCGCGAGGAGATCTTCGGCCCGGTGCTGGCCGTGACCACCTTCAAGGACGAAGCCGAAGCCCTGCAGATCGCCAACGACACGCCTTATGGCCTGGGCGCTGGCGTGTGGAGCCGCGACGGCAGCCGCGCCTACCGCATGGGCCGCGCCATCCAGGCCGGCCGCGTCTGGACCAACTGCTACCACGCCTACCCGGCGGGTGCAGCCTTTGGTGGCTACAAGGAGTCGGGCATCGGCCGTGAGACCCACAAGGCCATGCTCGACCACTATCAGCAGACCAAGAACCTGCTGGTCAGCTACTCGCCCAACGCATTGGGCTTCTTCTGAGCCTGGACCCAAGCGCCGGCACCCCCGGCGCGCAGGACAGC
>CALRVU010000470.1:0-3572 GCA_943371685.1 Bordetella parapertussis
GGAGGCCGCTGGGCCCGACCATGGCATTGAGGTTGGCCTGGGGCAGGGCGCCGGCCTTGGTTTCCTCCACATCGGCGCGGGCGGCGTCGGCCAGCAGTTGGGCGGCGCCCACGGCCTTGCTGCGCTGCTCGGCGGTTTTCATCAGCCCCAGCAGGGCGATGCGGGCGGCGCCGGCCTCGACCGGGCCGCTGTCGGCCGCGATCAGCGGCACCAGGCCCTCGGCACAGGCCGCCCGGGCGCTGGTGGTGCTGCCCAGGGCGGCCAGGGCCGTGGCCAGCAGCAGGGTGATCGGGGGGCGCTTGGACAATGAGGTGCGGGCAGCAGACATGGCGGCAGACCTGAGACAGGGTTGGTCGGGCATGCCGCTGAGTAGGCGCCGGGCAGGGCCGGTCAGAAGTCTCGAAAAACGGCCTCAAGACCGCGCAAGTCCGGCCGATGCGCGCTGCGTCTGCTGACGATTCAGCGCTCGCGGAAAGCCTCGCGGGCCTTGAGCAGGGGCCGCAGGATGAAGTCGAGCACGCTGCGTTCGCCGGTGTTGATCTCGATGGTGCCGGTCATGCCGGGGCGCACCGGCAGGGCCTGGCCGTTGGCTTGCAGGCTGGATGCGTCGATGCGCACCAGCGCGCGGAACCAGGTGGCATCGGCGCCGCCGTTGGCGCGCTCGGCGTCGCCCAGGGCATCGGGGCTGATCGCCTCGACCTCGCCCTGCAGGCCACCGTAGAGGTTGTAGTCATAGGCCGAGAGCTTGACCTCGGCCTTCTGGCCGACTCGCACAAAGCCGATGTCGGCCGGCTTGATGCGCGCCTCCACCAGCATGCGGGTGCCCTGGGGCACGATCTCCATGATCGGCGCGCCGGCATTGACCACGCCGCCCAGGGTGTTCTGCCGGATGGTCTTGACCAGACCGTTGACGGGTGAGTGGATGACGGTGCGGCGCACCGCGTCTTCGCGGGCCACCAGTTGTTCGTCCAGCTGCGCCAGCTCGGACTGCACCTTGAGCAGCTCGGTGCTGGCCTCTTGCCGGAAGCGGCTGCGCCGCTCGACCGACTGCTGGCGCATTTCGCCGATCTGCCGTTTGAGCCGCATCACTTCGACCTCGGACATCAGGCCCTGGGCCGACATGCTTTCCGCCACGCTCAGCTCGCGCTGGACCAGGGCGATGCTGTTCTGGTTGGCCGACACGGCTTCAGCCAGCAGGCGCTGGCGGGCCTCGAACGCTTCGACCTCGCTGCGGGTCAGGGCGGCCGAGTCGGCCAGCTCGGGCGGAAAGCTCAAGGCCTGGCCGGAAGCCTCGGCCCGCAGGCGGGCCACCGTGGCCTTGAGCGCCAGTTGTCGGGCCACGCCCTCGTTCTGTTGCGATTCGAACCGGGTCGGATCCAGCCGCAGCAGGGCCTGACCCACGCGCACCTCGGCGCCTTCGCGCACCATCAGCTCGCGCAGGATGCCGCCCTCCAGGCTGGCAATGACCTGCTCGCGGCCATCGGGCACCACCCGGCCTTCGGTGCGGGTGATCTGCTCGACCTGGGTCAGGCTGGCCCAGGCAGCCGCCAGCGCCACCACGATCATCATCAGCCAGATCGAGGCACTGGCCAGGGGCCGGGCCTCTAGCACCTGGGCTTGGCGCACGCTGCTCAAGAAGCGCAGGTCGCTGGACTGCAGTCGACGCACCTCTGCGGTTTCGTTGTCGCGCTCGCGCGCTGCCTCGCGGCTGCTGGCGGCGGGCCCGGGGCTGCCCTTCTTGCGCAGCTTGTCCGTGGCACGTGCACCGTCCGGCAGATCGGCCGCATGCACCAGGCCTGCCACGGGCACTGGGGGTCCACCGGGTGGCTCCGGCGCGGCGTGCCAGTTGCGGGTGCTCATGCGGCAGCCCGCTGCGTCGTTATCGGGGCCGGGGCCGGGGCCGGGGCCGGGGCCGGGGCCGGGGCGGTGGCAGGGGCCGGTTGCCCGGACAAGGCGGCCAGCACCTGGGCCTTGGGCCCGTCCATGACGATGCGACCGCCGTCCACCACCACCAGGCGGTTGACCAGCTCCAGCACCGCCGGCCGGTGGGTGACGACCACCAGCGTGCGCTGGCCGGCGGCGGCCTGCAGGCGCTGCAGGAACAGCGCCTCGCTCTGCGCATCCATCGAGCTGGTCGGCTCATCCATCAGCAAGATCTGCGGCGCCGTGACCAGGCTGCGCGCCAGCGCCACCAGCTGCCGCTGGCCGCCCGAGAGCAGCGCGCCGCGCTCGCCCACCGGCAGGTCCCAGCCCAGCGGATGGCTGGCGATCACCCGGTCCAGGCCGGTCAGCTGGGCCACGGCCTGCAGGCGGTTGGCATCCGCGCTGGTGCGGTTGAGCAGCACGTTGTCGCGCAGCGTGCCGGCAAACAAGCGCGGCTCTTGCGTGACAAAGCCGACCCGGGCTCGGAAGTCGGCGGGGTCGATCTGGCGCAGGTCGATGCCGTCCACCTCGACACGGCCATCACTGGGCTGGTAGAGGCCAGCCAGCAGGCGCAGGATGGTCGATTTGCCGCTGCCGATGCGGCCCAGGATGGCCACCCGGTCACCCGGGCGGATGTTCAGGCTGACGTCTTGCAGCACGCGCGGGGCCTGGTCGCGCCCGGTGGGCGGATAGGCAAAGCTGGCCTGGTGCAGGGCCAGCGCGCCGCTGATCTTGGGTTGGCTGACGTAGGGGCGCTGGTTGTCGCGCTCCAGCGGCAGCTGCATCAGCCGGTCGAGCGATTGCATGGCCGCACGCGCACCCTGGTAGCGCACCGCCAGGCTGACCACGCTGCCCAGCGGCGCCACGGCACGGCCGGCAAACATCACGGCGCCGATCAGCGCGCCGGCGGTGATCACGCCGTCCTTGATCAGATAGACACCCCAGACCAGCATGACCAGGGTGACGGCCTGCTGTGCGGCGGCCGACAGATTGTTGGACCAGCTCGACAGCGAACGGGCCTTCATTGACGTGTTGGCGGCCTGGGCGGTGGCCGATTCGTAGCGGTGCAGAAAGCGGCCTTGGGCACCACAGCTCTTCAGGTCTTCCAGGCCTTCCACCGCTTCGACCAGCACGCCCTGCAGATCGACCTGATGCGCCAGATTGGCCTGCATCGAGCGCTTGAGCGAGCCCTGGATGACCAGCACCATGCCCAGGATGATGGGAATGGCCAGGGCCAGCACCCAGCCCAGCGGGCCCCCGGTGATGAAGCACATGGCCACGAACATGGCGATGAAGGGCAGGTCACTGAGGGTGGCCAGCGTGGCCGAGGCAAAGAAGTCGCGCACGGTCTCGATCTGCGCCAGGTGGTGGGCAAAGGCGCCAGATGATGCCGGCCGGTGCTCCATGCGCACGCCCAGGGTCTGGCGGAACAGCAGGCTGCCGATGATCATGTCGGCCTTGCGGCCCGACAGGTCGATCAGGTGGCTGCGCAGCTGCCGAGCGGCCAGGTCCATCAGCAGGGCCAGAAAGGCGCCGCTGGCCAGGGTCCACAGCGTCACCATCGCCTGCTGCGGGATGACCTTGTCGAACACCACCGAGGTGACCATGCCGGTGACCAGCATCATCACATTGCTGACCAGCGCGGCCAG
>CALRVU010000471.1:0-3566 GCA_943371685.1 Bordetella parapertussis
CGCTGCTGTCGCCGCTGGCCATCGATCTGGTGGCCCAGGGCACGCTGGGCGTGGCCGAGGCCGAGGAGCCGCATGTCACCTTCATCGAGAACGCCCTGGCCAAGGCTCGCCATGCGGCGCAGCACAGCGGCCTGCCGGCCATCGCTGATGACTCCGGCCTTTGTGTGGATGCGCTGGGTGGTCATCCTGGTGTGCAGAGCGCGCATTACGCACCCTTGGTGATCGACCCGGCCTGGCCGCGCGAGGATCTGCGCGCCCGGCAAGACGCCGCCAACAACCAGCGCTTGCTGGCTGATCTGGCGAGTCACACCGACCCTGCGTCGCGTCGGGCCCGCTTCGTCTGCGTGCTGGTGGCCTTGCGTTCGGCCGACGATCCGGAGCCTCTGGTGGTCAGCGGCCTCTGGCACGGCGAAATCCTGCAGGCGCCGCAAGGCGAGGGCGGCTTTGGCTACGATCCCTTGATGCAGATCCCGGCACTGGGCCGCAGCGTGGCCACGCTGGACGCCGCCGTCAAGAACGCCCACAGCCACCGCGCCCTGGCGGCCGCCCAGATGCTGGCGCTGATGCGCAGCGCCTGGGGTCTGCAAGGCCAGCAGATGGATGCTCGGCCATGAGCGAGCCGACGAGCGGTGGCTCGGTCGAGATCGCCAACACCAGCACCAGCACCAACACCAGCACATGCGCCAACGCCGCCGATCGCTATCTTCGGCCCGGCACCCTGCAGCTGGGCGCGCCGCCGCCGCTGTCGGTCTATGTGCACCTGCCCTGGTGCCTCAAGAAGTGCCCCTATTGCGACTTCAACTCGCATGAGTTGACGGCATCCAGGACGACCCGCATCGATGCCTCGGCACTGGGCCTGCCCAAGCTGGCCGCTGCGCAGGACGCGCTGCCCGAGGCCCGTTATCTCGATGCGCTGCGGGCCGACCTGGAGGCCAGCCTGCCCTTGGTCTGGGGCCGGGCCGTGCACTCGGTGTTCATCGGCGGCGGCACTCCCAGCCTGTTCTCACCCGACGGCATCGCCCGCCTGCTCAGCGACATCCGGGCTTTGCTGCCCTTGTTGCCCGGCGCCGAGGTGACGATGGAGGCCAATCCCGGCACCTTCGAGAAGGACCGGTTCCGCGCCTACCGTGCTGCGGGTGTCACCCGGCTGTCGATCGGTGTGCAGAGCTTTGACGATGCCAAGCTGCAGGCCCTGGGCCGAGTGCATGATGGCGCCCAGGCCTGCGCGGCGGTGGCCGAAGCAGCCGCCTCGTTCGACACCTTCAACCTCGACCTGATGTATGCGCTGCCCGGCCAGAGCCTGGCCGAGCTGGACCAGGACCTGGCCACGGCGCTGAGCTTTTCACCACCGCACCTGTCGCTCTACCACCTGACGCTGGAGCCCAACACCCTGTTCGCCCTGCATCCGCCGGTGCTGCCCGACGACGACACCAGCGCCGACATGCTCGACCGGGTGGTCGAGGTGACCGGTGGCGCGGGCCTGCAGCGCTACGAGGTGTCGGCCTATGCTCGGCCGGGCCACCGCAGCGTGCACAACCTCAACTACTGGCAGTTTGGCGACTACCTGGGTCTGGGTGCCGGTGCCCACGGCAAGCTCAGCTATCCGCACCGGGTGATCCGGCAGGTGAAGTGGCGTGAGCCGGCGGCCTACATGCGCGAGGCCTTGGCCGGTCGGGCGGTATCGAACGAAGAAGAAGTGGGCCGCAAGGCGCTGCCTTTCGAGTTCATGCTCAATGCCCTGCGCCTGCGCGAAGGCTTCGAGATGGCGCAGTTCGTCGACCGCACCGGTCTGCCCCCCTCGGCCTTGACGGCCAAGCTGGAGCAGGCGCGGGCCCAGGGTCTGCTGGAGGCGTATGAGAGCAGTGGCGGGCCGGCTTGGCGGCCCACGGTGCGAGGCTTCGACTTCCTGAACGACCTGCAGGGATTGTTCCTGTAGCCGGTCGCAGGTCGTTCAGATCCGGTGCAGCAAGGCGCCGTGGGTCTGGCGCAGCTTGTCGATCAGGTGGCTGGCGATCTGGCCCAGTGGCAGCACCTCGTTGGCGGCACCGTGGTTGATCGCCTCGCGCGGCATGCCGAACACCACGCAAGTGGCTTCGTCCTGGCACAGGTTGTAGCTGCCAGCGTCGCGCATCATCTTCATGGCCTTGGCGCCGTCGCCCCCCATGCCGGTCAGCATGATGCCGAAGGCATTGGGCCCGACCACCCGGGCGGCCGACTCGAACAGCACCTCGACCGAGGGCTTGTGCCGGTTCACCGGTTCGCCGTCGCGGACGCGGGCACGGGAGTAGGCGCCGGAGCGCTCGACGCTCAGATGCAGGCCGCCCGGCGCGATGTAGGCATGGCCGGGCAGGATGCGCTCGCCGTCACTGGCCTCTTTGACCCGGATCTTGCAGAGGCCGTCCAGCCGCGCTGCGTAGCTGCGGGTAAAGCCCGGCGGCATGTGCTGGGTGATGACCACGCCAGGCGAGTCCGGCGGCAGATTGACCAGCACCTCTTTGGTGGCCTCGGTGCCGCCGGTGGAGGCGCCGATGAAGATGATCTTCTCGGTGGACAGCCGTCCGAGGTTGGCCACCACTGGCCGGGGGGCTGCCGCGGCAGCGCCGGGCGCCGGCGGCGGTGGGGCTGCCGGCGCGCGCTTGATGTGCGCCTTGGAGGCGATCCGCACCTTGTCGGTGATTTCTTCGGCGAGTTGCTTGAGCCCGTCCGAAATGCCGATCTTGGGCTTGGCGACGAAGTCCACCGCGCCCAGTTCCAGGGCCTTGAGCGTCACATCGGCGCCGCGCTCGGTCAGGGTCGAGACCATCACCACCGGCATGGGCCGCAGGCGCATCAGCTTGGACAGGAAGTCCAGCCCGTCCATGCGCGGCATCTCCACGTCCAGCGTGATCACGTCCGGATTGACGTTGCGGATCATTTCGCGGGCGGCAAACGGATCGGCTGCCGAGCCCACGCATTCCATGTCGCTCTGGCGGTTGATGATCTCGGTCAGCAGGCTGCGCACCAGGGCCGAGTCGTCCACCACCACCACGCGTATCTTTGCCATGTCGTGGTCCTCCTAGAACAGATCGACCGAGCCGCCGGTGTTGCTGACGGGGGCGGCCTTTTGCGCGGCCATCCGGTCCTGGGCCACCAAGGCCTCGGCATTGGCCGGTGCCAGGCGCTTGACCATGGCCTTGCCGCTGTAGGGCAGAAAGCAGACCTTGCGCGGATAGATGTCGAGCACGTCCTTGGAGACGATGGGAATCCGCTCGGTCGCCAGAAACTCGGTCACGAACTTGGTGTTGCGCTCGCCGACGTTGATGGTGTTCATGCCGCTGATGACGGCGCCGCCGCCAAAGATCTTGGCCTCCATCGTCATCCGCGATGCGCCGCGTTTCATCAGTTCATTGATCAGCAATTCCATCGCGAAGCTGCCGTAGCGGCCCGAGTCACCGGTGCCTTCGGGCAGCATGAAGTGGTTCATGCCGCTGATGACGGCGCCGCCGCCAAAGATCTTGGCCTCCATCGTCATCCGCGATGCGCCGCGTTTCATCAGTTCATTGATCAGCAATTCCATCGCGAAGCTG
>CALRVU010000472.1:0-3558 GCA_943371685.1 Bordetella parapertussis
CCCAGCAACATCTCGGTGTCCTGGGCCAGCTCGGCATACCACTTGAGGGTGAAGCCGCGCCAGACATTGGCCACCGGTGAATCGTTGAAGGAGTACAGCACCAGCGCCACGATGGGCAGGTAAAGGAAGATGAATCCAGCCAGCAGCCAGGCCTTGCCGAAATGGCGATTGAAGGAAAGGGGCAAGCGGAACATCAGCGTGCCTCCTGGGCTTCAGCCTGGTACTTGTTGAAGATCGCCAGCGGCACGATGATCAGCAGGATCATCACCACCGCCACGCTGGCAGCCATCGGCCAGTCGTTGTTCGAGAAGAACTCGTCCCAGACCACGCGACCGATCATCAGCGTCTCGGGGCCGCCGAGCAGCTCCGGGATCACGAACTCGCCGACGCACGGAATGAACACCAGCATGGACCCGGCGATGATGCCGGCCTTGGACAGCGGCACCGTGACCTTCCAGAAACCGACCCAGGGCGTGGCGCCCAGGTCGTAGGCGGCCTCGAGCAGGCGCACATCCATCTTTGACAAGTTGGAGTACAGCGGCAGGATCATGAAGGGCAGGTAGGTGTAGGTCATGCCCAGCACCAGCGAGAACGGTGAATTCATCAACTTGCCTGGGGCAGAAATCAGCCCGCCCGCATAGAGCAACTGGTCCAGGCCCGTGCCGATGATGAAATCGGCCACCCAGCCGTGCTCAGACAGCAGCCCCTTCCAGGCGTACACCCGCAGCAGGAAGGAGGTCCAGAAGGGCAGCATGACCAGCATCAGCAGCGTGGGCTGCAGGGTGCTGCGGGCTCGCGCCATGAAATAGGCGAAGGGATAGCCGATGAACAGGCAGAGCAGGGTCGTGAAGGCGGCGTACTTGAGACTGGCGACGTAGGTCTTCCAGTACAGCTCGTCTTCGGTGATGAAGATGTAGTTGCCGAGCTTCACGCTCAGGGCCAGCACGCCATCCCGGTAGGTGATGAGGTCCTTGAAGACCACCGTCTCCATTTCGGACACGCTGATCTTGGCCAGGATGAGAAAGGGCAGGAGGAAAAACAGCAGCAGCCAACCATAGGGCACGGCGATCACACCAAAGCGACCACTCAGCACCGCAGGAAAGCGCTTGAAGGCGCGCAGAACGGCTTGCATCGGGCGCCTTATTGGGTGAGCACCACATGGGCTGAGCGCGACCAGTGCGCCCAGACGGAGTCACCCCAGGTCAGCTCGTCATCGCGCTGGCGCACGGTGTTGGCCATGCTCACCTTGAGCATCTGCCCGCTGGGCAGCTTGATGCGGTAGACCGTGAAGCTGCCGAAGTAGGACATTTCCTCGATCGTGCCTTGCGCGGTGTTGAAGTCGTCCGCCGGCTTGTTGCGAGACACATGGATCTTCTCGGGCCGCAGAGCCACCGTCACCGGCATGCCCAGCGTGCCGGTGATGCCGTGTCCGACGTAGTGCTTGCAGTCCGGGCTGCCGATCACCACGTGGTCAGCCTCGTCCACCTCGACCGTGCCTTCCATCAGGTTGACGTTGCCGATGAAGTCGGCGACGAAGCGGGTCTGCGGGGTTTCATACACATCGGACGGCGAGCCGACCTGCAGGAAACGCCCTTCGCTCATCACCGCAACCCGGGACGCCATGGTCATGGCTTCTTCCTGGTCGTGGGTCACCATCACGCAGGTCACGCCGACCTGCTCGATGATGTTGACCAGTTCGATCTGCGTTTGCTCGCGCAGCTTCTTGTCGAGTGCGCCCAGCGGCTCGTCCAGCAGCAGCAACTGCGGCTGCTTGGCGAGGCTGCGCGCCAGCGCCACCCGCTGCTGCTGCCCGCCAGAGAGCTGGTGCGGCTTGCGCTGCGCAAACTTGCCCAGCTGCACCAGCTTGAGCATGGCGTCAACCCGCTCACCCACCTGATCCTTGGGCAGGCCGTCGCGCTTCAAGCCAAAGGCGATGTTCTCCCAGACTGACAAGTGGGGGAACAGCGCATAGGACTGGAACATCATGTTCAGGGGCCGGTCATACGGGGGCAAACCCGACAGATCCTGGCCATTGAGGATGATCCGACCTGACGTGGGGGTCTCGAAACCCGCCAACATGCGCAGCAGCGTGGTCTTGCCGCAGCCCGATGAGCCAAGGAGCGCGAAGATTTCGCCCTTGGCGATGTCAAGGCTGACGTTGTTGACCGCTTTATAGCCACCGAAATCCTTGACGATGTTCTGGATCTGGAGGTACGAGCTGTCGCTGCCGGAGGCGCTGGCGGGTGCGTTCGTCATGGTCGGATCTGCGCTTTACAGGCCGGTCTTGAATGAGGTGTAGGTGCGGGTCATCAAGCGGCGCATGTCGTTGTTCAACGAGTCCGGTGCAACCATCTTGGCCATGTCGGCGGGCGCCAGGAACACGGTCGGATTGGTGGCCACCTCAGGCTTGACGAACTTGACCGACTCCTTGTTCGGGTTGGCATAGAACACCTTGTTGGTCAAGCCGGCATGCACCTCGGGGCGCATGATGTAGTTGATGAACTTGTGGGCATTGCCAGGGTGGGCTGCGTCGGCCGGGATCACCATCACGTCAAAGAACAGCAGGCCGCCGGTCTTGGGGATCAGCGCTTCGATCTTCTGCCCGGTCTTGCCTTCGATGGCGCGCTGACGGGCGATGTTCACGTCGCCGGACCAGCCGAGCGCCACGCAGATCGAACCATTGGCCATGTCGTTGATGTAGCCCGACGAGCTGAACAAGGTGACATGGGGGCGCACCGACTTGAGCAGGGCGCTGGCCGCCGCATAGTCAGGGGCGCTCTTGCTGAAGGACGGCTTGCCCAGATAGTGCAGGGCGGCCGGCACCACTTCGGTGGCCGAGTCGAGGAAGGACACGCCGCAAGACTTGAGCTTGCTGATGTACTCGGGCTTGAACACCAGGTCCCAGACGTTCTCAGGCATGGGCGTGGAGCCCAGAGCCGCCTTGACCTTGTCGACATTGATGCCGACCGTGGTGTAGCCCCACAGCCAGTCGACCATGTACTGGTTGCCCGGGTCCATCCGGGCCAGCTGGGCCTGGACCGCCGGATCGAGGTTCTTCAGATTGGGCAGTTGTGCCTTGTCCAACTTGCGCAGCAGGCCGCCTTCAAGTTGCAGCTTGGCCCAGTTCGACGAAGGAACGACGATGTCATAGCCCGTCTTGCCGGCCACCAGCTTGGCATGGACGATTTCGTTGTTGTCGAAATTGTCGTAGCGGACCTTGATGCCGGTTTCCTTCTCGAAGTTCTTGATCGTGTCTTCAGCGATGTAGTCGGACCAGTTGTAGATGTTGAGGACCTTCTCCTCCTCTTGCGCCCTGGCGGCACCGCCGGCCAGCAACAAGGCGGAGGCCGCCAACGAAAGAACCGAACGCACAGCACTGAATTTCATGAAAGATGCTCCAAGTGTCACGAAGAATGGATTTGAGATCTGCAGCACCAAGCCGGGGCTCGGTAGATGCACCAACAGGGGGCGAGTCTAGGGGCTGCACAGGGTGCGACCATCCGGGGAAGTGCTCGGTCAGCCGGATGAGTGCACCAGTCGCGCATCACAACCAGCCAT
>CALRVU010000473.1:0-3554 GCA_943371685.1 Bordetella parapertussis
CATGTCAAAGTGCGCCAGCACGATAACCGGTTCGCTGACCTGGCGGACCTCACGCGCCCGCCGGAGGGTGGCGCCTCGCAGTGCCCGATTCAGCACATCGACATGCAGGCCGGGGTAAGCACCTCGCCATCGATCCGAAACCGGCGGCATCAACATGCCGGCCGCTGAGCCGATCAAGGCATAGGACAGACGCAGGCTGACCTGATGGACCTGGGCAGCCTGCATGTCCACGGGCAAGGTCGCATGCGGATAACGAAGCACGCGCCCGTCGGGCTGCACCGTCTCGAACTCGCCGGCGATGGGTTCATCGTGGATCCACGTTTCCAAGGACGCACTTTCGCCTTCCACCCACTCGTGCCAAGGACGCTGCGGCAGTTCCAGCGCATCGCTGTCCTGCGACATGGCCGCACGCTCCTTCGCCGCGCCGAGCATGTCCCCTTGTGCCAGCCGGACTCGCTCCATCAACAATTGCACATGGCTGCGACCCAGGCCGTGGCCCAGCTTCTGACGTGCGCTCTCGAGCAATGCCAGGCTGCGCTCGGGCTGATCCAGTTGCAACCAGGCTTCACAGGCCATGCGCATGAGGGTCAACCAGTCCTTGAGGCCGCTCTCCCCCGAGACGCTGGCAAAAGGCCTCACGTGATCCAGAAGCTCCTCGAACAGACTCGACAGGGCGCGGTTCAGGGTCGCAAAAACGCATCGGCATCGCAGCGGGTCGATGCGACCGTAGGCGACGGTCAATGGGAAAGGGACCAAATCCAGTGCGACGGTGTGCGTGGAATAAAGCTCCTCGCCAATCTGCATCAGCTGCCTTGCCGCCGCAACACTGACATGCAGGGCCGTGCCCTCCCCGCGCGCACGCGCCTGGGACAACTCGGTGGCAAACGCCTGCGCCACCGATTCACAGCGCAGGGCCCATTGCGACAGCGTGTCTTGCGCATCGTGAACCGGCGCCAGTGCGATCAGGCTCGTCAGGGGCGCAAAGCTGGAGGGCAAGCCTTCAAAGGCTCGCTCCGCCAGTCGAAGCCGGTCCAGGGGTTCGCCACCTGCGGCCCCACTCGCCAGATCCGCCAGCCCACGCGCCCGCAGGTGCTGCAAACGCAGGCGATCGGCCTCATTCAGGAGTTGAGCCTGCTCCAGCCGCTCCAGCACCTGAACCGCCTGCGGAATGAGATCCGAATGAAAGAGATGATTGGCGAGCCAGGACATGGCGCTTCGAAACCCCGGCGCCGCAGCATCCAGAGGCATGAGCATGGCGCCCAACGTCGCCAAGCTGGCGCCGCGAGCGAGCGCGGCCCTTGCACGCTCAAGCTGCACGACCGCTGAGTCGGGCAAACGGCGACCCGCCAGCTCCAGCAGCTCAAAGCTGCCTTCGCCTGCGTCAAAGCTGGCCAGGGTGGACAGCATGCCACCCAGCACAGCCTCCAACTCGGGCGAGCGATCCAGCGTGCACAAGTGCGCTCCGAGCAGCCTCAAGGCATCGCAATCGACGGTTCGGTTGGCGATCACGCCCAATGCCACCAGAAACCCCTGGGCGTCTCCCGGCGGCCAGTGGCGTGGCGGAAACGCCGACCCCGAAACCAAGGGAAGCCAACGCGCCAGACAGGCACCAGCCCACTGCAAGGCGGGCAAGCCCTCGGCCTGTCGGGACACCATCGCAACCGACCTGGCGAGCTCTGGGAGGCATGCTGCCTCAGGCTCGACGCTGCCCAGCAATTGCTCGACCAGGCGACGTGTGGCCTGAACCGCCCCGACGGTGCGCAAAGCCCGCAACACCAGCATTGCCTGCGGCAACAACGCCGGCTCAGCCAAGACGGGCCCGGCGGCGGCCTGAAACTCGGCCAGGCGGACACGCCGGCCCAGGGCGGCATGGCCGCGCAGCCAAGGGGCCAACAAATCAGAGCTCAGGCGCTGTCGCAGGGCGAGTTCAGCCCAATCCTGATCGATGACCCAG
The DNA here is from genome assembly GCA_943371685.1 of Bordetella parapertussis. Taxonomy (GTDB): domain Bacteria; phylum Pseudomonadota; class Gammaproteobacteria; order Burkholderiales; family Burkholderiaceae_C; genus Ideonella; species Ideonella parapertussis_A. Next base: position 1,955 of record CALRVU010000473.1, read on the forward strand.
AGCAACACCTGCCATTGCCAATCGAGAGGCGCCGATCCGCCGCGCAGCCATTGCAGACGCAGACGATTCGCGAGTTCGCCAGCCGTCGGCTGAGGGAGCTGGGCCCATTCCTGAACGGTCGGGGGCAATTCCGCGCCGTGCTTTGCACAGGACTGCTGAACGCGCAGCAACAAGGTCTGCAGCGTCAAGGCCATCTGCTTGCGAGGTGCCTCACGTCAGGAGGGAACAGGCGCACGGACCACCCTATACCGTGTATCCGAACAGACTCAGATCACGCGCATAACGCGCTCGAACCTTTTCCAGCAATGGCTCGGAGAGCTGCAACTCGTCGCCACGTTCCTGCGTGGTGTTGGTGTGAGGCATCTGGACTGGCAGAAGGTCAGGCTTCACCTTCAGATCCAGCAACAGCGCCCGCAGGTCTGCCTCGAGCGATTCCACTCGGCATACCCGGTCCACAAGCAACTCATTTCGATGGGCTTCGGAGAGCCAGAAGGCTTGCGGCCGGAAGACGCGATCAGGCCCGTCTTCCTCACACCAGATGTCGGACTCGACGAAGTCTTGAAACGACTCGAACGCCTTGATCCGGGCCAGCAACTTGTTCTGCGGCGCGTCCCACTTCTGCAAGAACCGGTAGGTTGAAGCCAAGCGCTCCAGCGGATGGCGCACCACACCGAAACTGGTGAAACGCGCCCATTGCTGCTCACCCAGCATGGACCGGATCTCGCGCGCGCTCGAATGCTTCGTCAAGCTGTGACGCTTCATGTAAGCATGCTGCACCGCTTCACCGAATTCGCTCCCGCCGACCTCGATGTCCAGAACCGTGCACAAACGTGACAGAACCATCGTGACGGATGTTCCGGCTGACTTGGGCACGTGGACAAAAACATATCCAAACGTGGAATTGATGATGCACATGGCGGGCCGATGATTCAGCGCCTTGCCGCCAGCGGCGGCAAGGCTGGGGAATGTCAGGCAGCCTTGCCGGCCTTGGCCGGCTTGGCGGCCTTCACTGCGCCCTCCTTGGGCTCGACAGCCTTGGCGGCCACGAAACGCACAACGCGCTTGGGCGCGGCACCCTCCGGGGCATCGGCCTTGGGCTTGCGCACATTGAACGTGCCGAAACCTTGCAACACGACCTTGCCTTCTTCACAGGCATCGACGCCTTCACGCAGCATCCCCAGGCTGATGCGCAGGAGGCGGGCTGCGGCCGGATCCGACAGGCCAGCGAGTGCTGCAGGGTGTTTGGCACGAACGGCCGCGACGAGTTCGAGAACTTTCATGAGGGACTCACTTTCTGAAAATCTGGGTCTGCCCCGCCCCATCGGGATGGGCACGCTTCTGGGCTGCAGCATACGACACGCCGAGCCCATCACCGCAGCGGATCCGGACTGCACACGCACGCCCGGACGCCGGCGAATGTCCGATGCTACCTGCAAGCAAGGACAAGACCGTGACTCCTCCCCTGCAGCGATCCGCACGCAGACGCAAAAAAGCCCGCACGAGGCGGGCTTTCTGCATTGTTTTGGTGGCCTGGGGCGGAATCGAACCACCGACACGCGGATTTTCAATCCGCTGCTCTACCGACTGAGCTACCAGGCCA
>CALRVU010000474.1:0-3548 GCA_943371685.1 Bordetella parapertussis
CCGACCAGGCCTTGCGCCAGTGCCACCACAGCATTCAGCCAGTGCGACCAGCCGGGCATCCAGGCGTCCAGCCACTCGGCGCCGGGCAGGTTCTCGATCCAGGCGCGGCTGGCCTCCCACCAGGCCGGGCTGCGGCCCAGCAACCACCACAAACCCCAGGCAGCAAAGCTCCAGGCCAGCAGGCCCAGGCCGGTGACAATCCACAGTGCAGCAATCATGGCGCGCAGCATAGGCGCTGCCGCGCCGGCTTTGCAACCGGCCTTGTCTTGTCCCTGCAGTTTCTGCCCGTCGTGTTCGTCCTGCCATGCCCCCCCACCGCGCCTCCGGTCTGTCCTCCCTCTCCAGTCTGGTCTATTCCACCGAGACCGGCCGCACCTGCCCGGAGTGCCGCCAGCCGGTGGCGGCCTGCGCCTGCGCAGCGCTCAAGGCAGCTGCCGCGCGCGCGGCGGGCGACGGCGTGGTGCGCGTCTCGCGCGAGACCAAGGGCCGCGGCGGCAAGGCGGTGAGCCTGGTGAGGGGTGTGCCGCTGGACGATGCCGGCCTGCAGGCCCTGGCCAAAGAGCTGAAGACGGCCTGCGGCAGCGGCGGTACGGTCAAGGACGGCGTGATCGAGATCCAGGGCGACCACATCGCCACACTGCTGCAGCGCCTGGCCGGGCGCGGCTGGACGGTCAAGCGGGCGGGGGGTTGAGCGGGCTGGCCTGCAAGGCCCGGTCGATCTCGGTGTGCAGCACCGAGGCCATCACCGGCTTGGTGACATAGCCGTCAAAGCCGGCCGCCAGCGCCTGGGCGATCTCCTGCGGCATGGCGTTGGCTGATACCGCGATGCAGGGCACCGACCGCAGCCGCTCATCCGCACGCATGGCCTGCAGCACCTGCAGGCCGTTCATGCCGGGCATCATCATGTCGACCAGCAGCAGGTCCGGCCGAGCCTGGCGGGCCAGGCTCAGCGCCTCGGGTCCGCTGCTGGTCACGGTCAGCGCCAGATCGGGGCGCAGGGCCAGAAAGCCTTCCATCAGCACCCGGTTGACTTCGTCGTCGTCCACATAGATCACGCGGCGGATGCCCGCGTCGCTCGCGGCGGTCTGGCCCGGCAGGCTTGAGGCCAGCTGCTGGCTGGCCATCGGGGCCTTGGCCCATTGCAGTGGCAGCTGGAGCTCGAAGCAACTGCCCTGGCCGGGCTCGCTCTGCACCTGCAACTGGCCGTTCATCAGGTCGATCAGCCCCCGGGTGATGACCAGCCCGATGCCCGTGCCTTCGATGCGGCTGCTTTCCCGCCCCAGGCGGTTGAAGGGCTGGAACATTCCCTCCAGCTGGCTGCTGGTCATGCCCAGGCCGGTGTCTCGCACCGTCAGCCGCAGACCGGCTTCGTCGACTTGCACGGCCAGATGGACCTGACCTCCCGGCCGGTTGTATTTGACCGCGTTGGACAGCAGGTTCAGCAAGATCTGCTTGATGCGCAGCCGGTCGCCGATCAGGAGCGGCAGGGCGCTGCCCACCGGCTGCAGCAGCAGACTGAGCTGGGCTTCCATCGCGGCCGGTGCGGTTTCTCCCACCACCTCGCGGGCCAGGGCCAGCGGGTCGAAGGCGTCGAGCTCCAGGCTTATGTTGCCGGCCTCGATGCGCGAGAGTTGCAGCAGGTCGTTGATCAGCGAGAGCAGGTGCTTGCCGGCGCGGTGGATGTGCTGCAGGCGCTCGGTCTGGGTGGGTGACAGGGACTCGCGCGGGTCCAGTCGCATCACTTCGGCAAAGCCCAGGATGGCGTTCAGCGGCGTGCGCAGTTCGTGGCTCATCGAGGCCACGAAATCGGTCTTGGCCTGATTGGCTTTTTCGGCCAGCTCCTTGGCCGCCAGGGCCATGGCGGCGCGCCGGCGGTCAGTCACGTCGCGCAGCACCACACTGGCCAGTTCCTCGCCCTGGGCGCTGTGGTAGATCACCGACGAGATCTCGGCCTCGAAGCGGCTGCCGTCGCCGCGCAACATGGTGATCTCGCCCTGGGCGCGACCCTCTTTGGCGCGTCGCTTGAGCAGGGTGGCCAGGCGCGGGTCGGCATAGTCCATCAGCGTGCTGCGATCGGCGGCGCAGAGCTCAGCTTCCGTCAGGCCAAAAATGGCACATGCCGCCGGATTGGCGGCCAGCACCTTGCCGCCCGGCTGGGTCTGCAGCACGCCGTCAAGATTGTTCTCGTAGAGCATCCGGTAGCGGTGCTCGCTGCGCTCCAGGGTCTGCTCCGCCAGGCGCCGTGCGGTGATGTCGATGAACAGCACGACCACCTGCTTGAGCTTGCCCAAGGGGTTCAGCTCGGGGTAGGCATTGCACAGCAACCAATGCGGTTGTTCCTGATTCGGCTGGGTCACGCCGACCAGCAAGTCCGTGATGGGCTTGAGGCTGCGGATGACCCGGGCCACCGGATAGTCCTCGGGTGGCATGCGCACGCCGTCGTCACTCAGGAACTGCCAGGCCGGGTCGATCATGGCCTTGCCCTGCACCTGGTCGGCCGTCAGGCCCAGGAGCTGGCAGGCCTGCGGATTGCAGCGTCGCACGGCACCGTCGGGGCTGTGGATGACCACGCCGGCCATCAGGTGCTCCACCAGGAACCGCTGTTCAGCCTCGCTGGCCATCAGGGCCTGGTGATTGCGTGACTGCGCTGCATTGAACACGCGTTGGCGGTGCAGCGTGTACTGGTGGCCGGCCACGGCCAGGATGCCGAGCAAGCCCAGCAGGCCGAAGGGCACCCGCACCCGCTGCCACCAGGCGGCCCGGATGGCCTGCAGCGGGATGGCGGCAAACACCGTGGCGGGAAAGTGCGCCAGCCGTGCGTAGACATTGACATAGGTCTCGCCCTGGCCCAGCTGATTGGCGCCTTCCACATAGCCCCGTTCCGGATGTCCGTTGGCCAGCAGATGCTGCTGCAGGCTGCCGCTGCGCGGTATGCCATAGGCCTGCTCGGGTCTGACGTGAGAAGGCAGCGGGTGTCGACCCAGCAGGTAGCCGTTGTCCAGGATCAGCCCGACCGAGGTGGACTGGGCGACCGGCGCGTTGCCCCAGATGGCTTGCAGCAGTTCCACCGGCACCTGGGCGCTCAGCACGGCCAGAACCTGGCCGGCGGGCTCCCGCAGCACCCGGCTGACCGGGACGACCCATTGCTGGCGCGCGGCGTCGTACATGGGCCTGGCCAAGCTGACTCGGCCGGGTTGGCTGCGCGCTGCGCTCAGGGCCGTGTCGAGGAACGAGCGCTCGGGATCGACACAGAATGTCGGGCCGCTGCGCCACGAGCTGGCCAGCGGCGCGCCTTCGGGGCTGAGCAGGCAGACCGCATGCAGGTCAGGGCGTGCGTCCTTGAAGTCGCGCAGCAACTGAGCCGCTGCGCCGGGCTCCATCACCACATTGCCGCCCGAGAGCTCCTGCGCCAGCCCGCCAAGCGCGGCCTCGAGCTGCAACAGACTGCGGTCCGCGGATCGCTCGGTCAGCTCCAGCACCGTGCTCAGCTGGCGCACCTGCTCGGTGCGTTCGTCAGCCCAGAATTGCCAGCTGATCAGCACCATGAA
>CALRVU010000475.1:0-3533 GCA_943371685.1 Bordetella parapertussis
GAGCAAGCGATCCATGCGCATGGCCTGAGCCAGGACAGTCTGGACCAGCTCCGCGCTTTGGTGTCCGCGCAGTGGGGCGTCATGACCCGGGCGCTAGTGCCGGAGTTGCAGCGACTGGTCAATCGTGATTTCACACCGGATGGCGAGCCCGCCCTGCCGGGAACTGTCAGGATCGGCATGTATGTTCATGCCGATGGCGGCCTGCACTCCCCGGTCGCGCCCCGACTCCGCAAGAAGGACAGCAAAGATGATGATGCGCAATAAAGTGGGCGCTAACCCCTGGCGAAAAGGATGGATGAGCGGCCTGGCCGCGCTGGTGGCGCTGCTCGGTGCCTGCGGCGGCGGCGGCGTGGAGGGCGGCGGCACTGGAACGGCCCAAGCCTATTCCCAAGGCCCGATCACCGGCTTTGGCTCGATCATCGTCAACGGCGTGCACTACGACGAATCGACGGCCTCGGTGCTGGACGATGACGGGACCAATCTGGGCCGCGACGGGCTCAAGCTGGGCATGACGGTGGAAATCGACAGCGGCGGCATTGACAGCACGGCGCTGACGGCCAAGGCCAGCACGGTGCGGGTGGCCAGTGACCTGGTCGGCCCGGTGGCCGCCAGCGACACCACGGCCGGCACGCTGACCGTGCTCGGCCAGACCGTCAAGGTGACCGCGTCCACGCTGTTCGACAGCCGCTTCGTCGGTGGCCAGGCCGGTGTGAGCACGGGCCAGGTGGTGGAGGTCTATGCCATCTACGACCCGGTCTCGGGCAACTATGCCGCGCGACTGATCGAGCCCAAGAGCAATGCCAGCCAGTACAAGCTGCGCGGCCTGGTGAGCGCGCTGGACACGGCGGCCCGCACCTTCAGGATCGGCAGCCAGGGCTTTGCCTATGCGGCCGGGTCCGAGCCGGCGGGCTTGGCCAATGGCGCCACGCTCAAGCTCAAGCTGCAGACCACGCCCAACGGCGCCGGCCTGTGGGTGGTGAGCAGCGGCAGCCAGGGCGTGCGCAAGCCGGCCGACGGCAGCGAGGTCGAGATCGAGAGCGTGGTTGCCAGCTACAGCAGCCTCGGCAGCTTCGTGGTCAGCGGCATCCGGGTCGATGCCTCGGGCGCCAGCCTGAAGCCGGCCGGTGCCGTGGTGGCAGCGGGTGTGCGTGTCGAGGTCGAAGGCAAGATGGCCGGCGATGTGCTGGTGGCCACCAAGCTGGAGGTGAAGGGCGCTGAGGACAGCAGTGGCGGCGACGACAGCGGCGACGGCCAGGAGTTCGAGATCAAGGGCAGCGTGTCGGCCCTGGACACGGCGGCCAAGACCTTGGTGATCCGCGGCCAGAGCATCTCGTATGCCGGCAGCGTGTCCTACGAGGACGGCACCGAGGCCGATCTGGCGGTGGGCAAGACGCTCGAAGTCAAGGGCACGCTGGCCGCGGGCGGCACGGTGGTGCAGGCCACCGAGATCAAGTTCGATTGAGCGGCCGCCAGGGAGCCCTCGGGCTTCCTGGCGCCCTGGCGCTCAGCCCAACCGGGCGAGGTGCCGGGCGATCTGGGCCTGGGCTTGCGCCGGTGCGGTGCCGCCCAGCACATTGCGCGCATTCAGCGAGCCACGCAGCGTCAGCACCTCGAACACGCCGACGTCTACCGCCGGATGAAAGCCCTGCAGGGTGACCAACGGCAGCTCCGCCAGGTCCACGCCCTGCTTCAGGCCCTCCTTGACGGCATGGGCCACGACCTCATGCGCATCGCGGAAGGGCAGGCCCTTCTTGACCAGGTAGTCGGCCAGGTCGGTGGCGGTGGCGTAGCCGCGCAGCGCGGCGCGCTCCATGGCATCGGCCTTGACGGTCAGGCCGCCCGAACGTGAGCCGTCTGCCGCCACCTCGCCACCGATCATCTCGGCCATGATGCGCAGCGTGTCCTTGACCGTGTCCACGGTGTCGAACAGCGGCTCCTTGTCTTCCTGGTTGTCCTTGTTGTAGGCCAGGGGCTGGCCCTTCATCAGGGTGATCAGTCCCATCAGATGGCCCACCACCCGGCCGCTCTTGCCCCGGGCCAGCTCGGCCACGTCGGGGTTGCGCTTCTGCGGCATGATCGACGAGCCGGTGCAGTAGCGGTCGCTCAGGTTGATGAAGCCGAAGTTCTGGCTCATCCAGATCACGATCTCCTCGGCCATGCGCGAGACATGGATCATCACCAGGGTGCTGAAGCTGGTGAACTCGATGGCGAAGTCGCGGTCGCTCACGGCGTCCAGGCTGTTCTGGCACACACCGTCAAAACCCAGGCTGCGGGCCACGGCCTCGCGGTCCAGCGGATAGCTGGTGCCGGCCAGCGCGGCAGCGCCCAGCGGCAGGCGGTTGACGCGCTTCCTCAGGTCGGCCAGGCGCTCGGCGTCGCGGGCAAACATCTCCACATAGGCCAGCAGGTGGTGGGCAAAGCTCACCGGCTGGGCCACCTGCATGTGGGTGAAGCCGGGCATCACGGTCTCGGTGTGGTCGGCGGCCACGGCCACCAGGGCGCGCTGCATGTCGGTCAGCAGCAGGGCGATCTGGTCGATCTCGCTGCGCAGCCAAAGCCGCACATCGGTGGCCACCTGGTCGTTGCGGCTGCGGCCGGTGTGCAGGCGCTTGCCGGCGTCGCCCACCAACTGGGTCAGGCGGGCCTCGATGTTCAGGTGCACATCTTCCAGCTCCAGCTTCCATTCAAACTGGCCGGACTCGATCTCCGCCCGGATCTGGGCCATGCCGCGCTGGATGTCGGCCAGGTCTTGCGCGCCGATGATGCCCTGGGCGGCCAGCATGGCGGCATGGGCCAGGCTGCCCTCGATGTCGGCAGCCCACAGGCGCTTGTCAAAGAACACGCTGGAGGTGTAGCGCTTGACCAGCTCGCTCATCGGCTCTGTGAACAGTGCGGACCAGGCCTGGGACTTCTTGTCGAGTTGGTTGGTGGACATGGGGATGGGGCCAGAAGGCGAAGAATGCGGAGAAGGGGGGGAAGCGGGGAAGAAGGGCGAATGGGGCAATGGCCGGGACGGTGGGGCGCGGGCGGGGCAGTTGTGCTGCGGCCAGCGCGTCGCTGTTGCCGCTGCATGGGTGGCTTGGAGGGCGGTTCGCCTGCCGGCCGTCGGCTCTGGCGCACATTTTAGGCGCCTGACTTGTCGCCCGGCCCGGGCGCAGCCCAGAATGCCAGTGTGAGCTTCCGACCCGATTCCACCGCCAGCACCCTGTTCGACGACCTGCGCGACGTCGTCCATGCGCCCGACGCCGCGCGCAAGGCGGCGCTGCCCAGCTGCGGCAGCGGCATGCTGCTGCGGGCGCTGCTGCTGGTACACGGTGTGCTGGGCGTGGGCCTGATGTTTGGAGTGCGCAGCCTGACGGCCTGGGTGGCGGTGCTGAGCGAGGCCGCCACGGTGGCGGTGCCGGCCACGCTGGCCTGGCTGCTGCTGGTCTGCCTGGGCCGGCCGCTGCTGGTGCGGCTGGCGCCGGCGCTGCAGATGCTCAGCACCACGCTGCTGGGTGCGGCCTGCGCCCTGGCAGCCTGGTGGCCGATGA
>CALRVU010000476.1:0-3526 GCA_943371685.1 Bordetella parapertussis
TCAGGCGCGGGCTCGTCGTGGTGGTCAGGCTGCGACTCGCGCTCGGATTCGGTCCGCACGATGCCAGTCGCTTCTTGGACCACGATCTGAGGAGGCGGGTCGAGGTCTTGCTGAATGGGATCGTCGCTGCCGACGCCAGCTGAAGCAGCCGCGTCGGGCCATGGCGCTGGGGCTGGCCCGGATAGTTGCAACTCGCCGAGTGAGTATTCGCCAACCCAGCCGTTGAAGCCGCTGCCGCCTACATTGACGTGGAGGTCATGCATTTCGCCGGCGTCGTGCAGCCACACATGGGTGCTGCTCAGGCCGCTGTCATTGCTGACGAAGATGCTGTGCCCCTGCGCATGCCAGCGCATCAGATCAGCCATGGGAATGGTGGCTGCGTAGTCGGCGCTCACCGGCCCGTAGCTTTGCAACTCATTGCCGGCAGCATCGACGATCTGCACATGCGAGCCGCTGATGGACAGCTCCACATGCGCCATGGACGTGCGGTCGCCGTTCTCCAGCGCATCGGCAATGGCCTGGTATTGGTAGCCGCCGGCACGCACGGCGGCCAGGATATCGGCGTAGGCGTCATGCCCTTGTTGCGGTGTGACTGAGGGTTGAACCATGACCGCTGGCCCCTCGATCTGCACATCGATGCTGTGAGCCGTGCCGTCCAGGCTGTGCGCGCTCAGATGGTCCACGATGCTGGCATAGGGCTGCAGTTGCTGCAGCGCCGGATCCCCGGCATGGATCTGGTACTGCCAGTGACCTTGGGCATCGATGCTGAGGCTTCCGAAGCTGCCGGCCAGTTGACCCGCCTGAAACCCCGTCTGACCGGCATCGGCATCGCTGACCTGCAACTGTCCGTCGGCGCGCGCCTGAGCACCCACCTGGACCTGCCCGGTGTCCACGCCGCTGATCACCGCGCCATCGTCCCGGCCGGTGACGTGCAGGGTGAGGAACTGCATGCCGTGGGCGCCGGCCGAGTCGCTGACGACGATGGGGATGGCAATGTCGCGCTGCTGGCCAGCTCCCAGGCTCTGGTAGTCGGCATGGCTGGGGTCGAAGGCATAGCTGCCGTCGGCATGGAGGGTGAATCCACCCACCTGGGCGCTGCTGCTGAACTGCAGATGCTCGCCATGGTCGGCATCGCTGGCCAGCAATCGCCCCTGCAGCAAGCTGCCGTCTTCGGCCACGGTCTGGCTTTGCGCCTGCAGGATCGGTGCATCGTTGGCACCTTGGATCAGCACGCTGACCACATGGCTGCTGCCGTCGGCGCTGTGCACGGTGATGCTGTCGCTCAGGCTCTCGCCGGCCTTCAGCGCCTGGATCGAATCCAGGCTGTTGTCGGCGCTGTAAGTCCAGCGGCCCTGAGCATCAAGGCTGAAGAGGCCCAAGCCGGCGCTGCCGGCCACATCGCTTTGCTCGATGAAGTGATCCTGCCCTGCGTCCGGGTCGGTGACCGTCAACTGCCCTTGGGCCACGACGGTGCCGGCCGCCGTGAGGTGATGATCCTCGACGACCGTGCCGCTGTCAGCGCCGGCAATCACCGCGCCATCGTTCTGGCCGTGGATGGTGACCTTGACCTCATGCGCCGTGCCGTCTTCGCTGTGCACGGTGATGGTGTCGACCAGGGTCTGGCCATCGCCCAGCTTTTGCACTTCGGGGCGGCTGTTGTCGAGTTGGTAAATCCAGTCGCCGTTGACGTCGATGCTGAAGCGGCCGTAGGGCGTGGCGGTCCCGGTCTGCGGCCGCATGGCGGACTGCTGCGCGTCGGCATCCTTGACTTCGATGAAGCCGGTGACCAGTAGGCCGCTGTCCTCCAGCACATGGCCGCCGTCGAACAGCAAGGGAGCTATCGCCGGCGGCATGGCGAGTGCCCCCTGCACAGCCGCACCACCACTGGCGGCGGCCACGTCGTGCATGACCGGATAGAGGGTCGCGGCTTGTTGTTCCGGGTGAAGAACCCAATCCGTGTACGGATAGCGGCCCGAAAGCTTGCCGGGGTTGCCATTGTTGTAGGCATAGACACCCACCTCACTGGCCTTTGTGTCGGTGAACACCACCTGATATCCGGCGCCCTTGGCGTGCCAGGCGATCATCTCGCTGATCGGGACCTCCGTCAGGGTGCCGCCATGCGGAGCAAAGGCCTTCGCCACGTTCCCGTCGGGAGAAATGAAGGAAATGCCAGCGTTCTTGATGACGACCAGGGCCCGCTCGAACGGGTAGGTGTCGGCACCATGGAGCATCATGCTGGCAAGATATTTGAAGTTTTGGTGGCTCTGGAATTCCAACGCCTGGCCGATCTGCGTGTAGGCATCGTCCGAGCGGGTCGGGCCGGCATGGGGCACAAAGGCCGGGGCATCGTCCTGGCCCTGGATGGTCACGGTGATGGTCTGCGCCGTGCCATCGGCACTGTGCACCGTGAAGCTGTCGGTCAGGTGCTCGCCGGTCTTGAGCTGCTGGATCGCCGCCAGCTTGTTGTCGGCTTCGTACAGCCAGAAGCCCCTTTGATCGATGGTGTAGTGACCGTACTGGGCGACCACCGCGTTTTGCGGAACAAACTGGGCCTGACCCGCATCGGGGTCGTTGATGGTGAGCTGGCCAAAGTGCTCCAGATTGCCCTGCGAATTGACCTGCTGATCTTCCGTCACCGTGACGGCCGTGTCGCCGCCGATCACCGCCGCATGGCTGACAGGCAGCCCGCTGAGATGCAGGGTGAGGTCCGCTGCGCTGGCGGTCTGGTGATTGCTGCCTTCTTCGGCACGGGCGGTCACCTGGATGCTGGTATCGCCCTGGAAGTCATGCGGCGCCCGCAGGGCCAGTGACTCCTGGTTCCAGCCTGTCGTTTCGATCACCTGCCCGGCTGTAGCGACCGTGGCGCTGTGCGTGCCATCGGTCAGCGTGAAGCCGACCGGCAGGCCATGGATGGCGTAGCTCAGCGTCTCGCTGCCATCGGTGTCTGCCAGTTGGTAGCCGAGGTAGGGCTTGAGCAGCGTGTCCTGATCGCCCAGCGTCAGGTGGTCGGAGGTGCCGATCTGGATGTTGTCGAACAGCGCTCGCGCCTCGCCCTGACCCGTGGCGCGCAACTCCAGTCGTGCGTTGCTGCTGGTGGCCACCAGGTCGTAGCCATGATGCTGCATGGCATAGGTGCCGGCGGTCGGGCTGATGGTGTCGACCACCTTGCCTTCCCACAGCACCTCGACGGGCGTCATCGCAAAGCCGGGGCGGGCCGAGAGATCAAAGCCGACATGCACCGTCTGACCAGCCTTGGTGGGCAAGTCACGGTAGAGGTTGTTGCTCCAGCTCGCGGTCAGGCTGAGCAGCTGGTTGTTGCCGCTGCCGCCGTAGAGCCGCTCTTGGCCGATTTCCACGCCGCCGCTTTCACTCGTGTGCCAGCCCAGCGGTGTCGGATCGGACATCTTCCAGCCAGGGTCACCCAGCGCGGGGTGGTTGAAATCCGTGCTGATGCCGAGGGCGACATCGCGAACCGGCGCATCCGCCACCGGCGTGACGTCCAGCTGGGCATGCGCCTCGCGGCTGA
>CALRVU010000477.1:0-3523 GCA_943371685.1 Bordetella parapertussis
AATCGCGGATCGAGGGCGAGATCCAGCAGCTGCCGGCCGACTTTGCCGTGACCGAGTTCGCCGACGTGCTGGCCAGCGGCCGGACGGCCCGCCAGCAACCGCGCGAAGTGACGATCTTCGACTCGGTCGGTTTCGCGCTGGAAGACTTCTCGGCACTGCGCTTCCTGCACCGTCTGCTGGCCGAGCGCCGCGACGGCGTGCGCCAGATCGACCTGGTGCCGCAGCTCGACGATCCGAAGAACCTGTTTGGCGGCACGCTGGGCCGGGCCGCCGCCCCGGTGCGCCTGCGCCGCGTGGCCTGAACGGGTCAGCGCCGGTGGCTCAAAGCCGCCGGTGCGCCAGCGCCGGCAGCTGGGCCCGCACGGCATCGCGCCGGTCGGTGGCCAGTTCGGCAGCCGCCAAACCCGGCCCCTCGGCGCAGACCGCCTGCACCCCACCCCAGGGGTCGATGACCATGCTGTGGCCCCAGGTGCGGCGGCCGTTCTCATGCTCACCGCCCTGCGCGCTGGCCAGCACAAAGCACTGGTTCTCGACCGCGCGGGCGCGCAGCAGCAGCTCCCAGTGGTCGCGGCCCGTCGTCCAGGTGAATGCGGCGGGCACGATCAGCAGGTCGCAGGCCGGCTGCATCATGGCGCGGAACAGCTCGGGAAAGCGCAGGTCGTAGCAGATGGCCAGGCCCACCCGCAGGCCGTCAGCCTCGAAGGTGACCGGCGTGTCACCCGGCTCGAGCACGCGGGCTTCGTCATAGCGCTCGCGGCCGTTGTCGAACGAGAACAGGTGGATCTTGTCGTAGCGGGCCACCCGCTCGCCATCGGGGTTCCAGACACAACAGGCATTGCGCACCCGGCCGGCCTGGGCTGCGCGGATCGGCAAGGTGCCACCCACCAGCCACACGCCGTGGCGGTGGGCCATCGCGGCCAGCGCATCCTGGATCGGGCCATGGCCGTCGTCCTCGGCGATGGTGAGCTTGTCGTCGTCGCGCTGGCCCATCAGGCAGAAGTACTCGGGCAGGGCCATCAGCCGCACGCCCTCGGCCGCCGCCTGGGCCACCAGGGCGGCCGCATCGGCCAGGTTGCGCGCCACGTCAGGCGTGGAGACCATTTGCAGGGCAGCGATTTTCATGGCGGCAAGCATAGCCGCAGCCGCGCCAGGCGTGCTCGGCACGCCGCCGACGATCAGTGCTTGAGCGCGGGCATGGAGGCGCTGCTGGCCGGCGGATCGAGGTCAGGCATGCGTGCATCGCGCTTGCGCTCGACCGGCACCACGGTCGGATCGGTCCAGCTGCCGCCGATGCGAAACTCGCGGGTGCCGGCCTCCATCAACGGTTTGCGCAGGAACAGCTGCGCCAGGAACGTGCCCAGGCCGATCACCGGATTGATGGTGGCATAGGCCAGCGAGGCGGTGCCGGCGTTGAGCTCAGGCACCACATAGACCCGCAGGTCCTGGGTCTCCTGGCGCAGATTGGCCTGGCCCTCCATCAGCACCACGGCCTGCACACCCCGGATGCGCAGGTTGCCGGTGCTGGCCATGCCGTCGGCCAACTGCACGTCACCGCTCACATTGTCAAAGGCAAAGCCCTCTTGAAACACATCGCGGAAATCGAACAGGAAGCGCCGTGGCAATGACTGCAGGCTGAGCACGCCCAGCAGCCGGGCCGCGCCAGGCTCGGCCCGCAAGAACTGGCCACTCTCAAGCGCCAGCTGCATCTGCCCGGTCATGGCCGACCACTCCGGCGCCAGCGGCGAGCCGTTCCAGGCCAGTTGACCCTGGATCCGGCCTTTGCCGCCACGCACCGAGCGGCCACCCAGCCGCAGCCGGTCCAGCAAACCACCGCCGTCGGCGATGTCCAGATTGAAGTCCAGCGCCATGCGCCGGCGCTGGCCCGGTGCCCAGGAGCCACTGCCGGTGAGCCGGGCCTCCGGCAGGGTCAGGTTGAGCTTGGACAGCCGCCAATCGCTGCCGTCGCTGCCACGGTAGCTGGCCTCGACCTCGAGCTTGCCGAGCTTCTTGCCGCGCAGCTCGAAGTCATCCACCACGATGTCCAGCGCCGGCACGCTGGCGCCGGCCTGCTCGATCAGACTTTCTACGGCCTCGGCTTCGCCGGGCGGCACGGCCAGCCGACTCATCCGCGCGAGCAGGCGGCCGGTGCCGGGCATGGCACCGGCGGGGCGATAGTCAATCAGGCCTTGAGCCTGGTCACTGGCCAGATTGAGACGCCAGTGCTCGCCATCCGCGCTGCCGCGGTGCTGGACCGCCGCACTCACCTGGGTCAACTTGCGACCGTGCTTCTGCAGCTCCTGGGCCTGCAGGTTCAGGTCACTGGGCTCATAGCCCGAGCGGCCTGCCGACTTGTCGCCTGCGCTCAGTCGTTCGGCCTCGGCATGCCATTGGTCAAGGTTGAGGCTGCCGACCTTGAAACTGGCCTGCACCGTGCCGGGCAGGGCTGAAGGCAGGGCGTCGTTGAGGGCGAGGGCACCGCGCAGCACGCGCGGCGTGTCTTGCGACAGGTCACGCTCGTACTGGGCCTTGAGCAGACTGCCCAGCTCCAGGTTGAGCTGATCGCGCAACGCAGCTCCGGCGGCACCGCCGCTCAACACGGTGGTCTGGTAGCGCAGCGGCAGGCTGCTTTCTGCGGCCTTGGCCAGGGGAGCCGGCAAGGCGCTGGACAAGCCGACCAGCGGGCTGGTGATCAGCAGCTCGGGCTGGCCCTGCTTGAAGCCCAGCTGCAGCTTGTAGCTGGCCTGGCCGCCCAGTCGGTTGGCCAGACGGGCCAGCACACCCAGCTCGGGCGCCTTGCGCAAGCCCTCGGCCGTGGCCACGCCCTGGCCGTCAAAACGCAGGCTGCCGTCGGGCAGGCTGCCGCCCTCCACCGTGGCATCGCCACCCAGCAGGCTGGCCGCCACGCCACTGAGCTGGAAGCCGCGCTGCGTGAAGTCGATGCGGCCGCGGGCGTGGCTCATCTGCGGCACCGCCGGGCGCAGGCGCAGTTCATTGCCCTTGAGGTTGAGCTGACCCTTGACGGTGGTCTGCCCGGGATCGATGAACGGCACCGACAGGCCCAGCTTCAACTCGGCCGGGCCACTGGCCTTGGCCTCGCTCAAGGCCTCATGCAGATAGCCCCCCACGGGCGACTCGGCGACAAAGCGCAGCATGTCGGGCAGCGGGCCACGCACGGTGCCGTCGATGACCAGCACCGACTTCTGCATCAGGTCGCGCACCTGGCCGTTCACGCCTTGCAGCTCCAGGCCCCAGAGCCGGGCTTGCGCATTGCGGATCTGCAGGCTGGCGCGGTCGATGATGACCTCGCCATTGAGCTGGGTCAGTGCCGGCCAGCGCGACGCGGCGCCCGGCTCGGCGCCAGTTGGGGCATAAGGCGCATAGGCCAGGTTCAGGCCCTGCACCTTGGCCACCAGCCGGAACTCGCCGTCCTGCCCGGCCGGGAAGGGAAAGTTCCAGAGATCGCCACGCACCTTGAAGCCCAGGCTGTTCAACTGTCCACCCTGCATGGCCAAGGCCAGGTACT
>CALRVU010000478.1:0-3521 GCA_943371685.1 Bordetella parapertussis
CAGGCCGGCCACATAGGCCGGCGCATTGCCGCTGGCGCGCACGCCCAGTCCGTCCACCACGGTGTAGCAGGCAATGATGCAGGCATTGAGCAAGGCAAAGCGCACGGCCTTGCGGCGCCGTGTTTCATGCCCCGGCGCGGTGTCAGTGGCCTGGTTGCGCGCCAGGCCCAGCACCAGCACGCCCAGGCTGACCAGGCCCACGCCGCACCAGGCCAGCAGGCTGAGCGAATCGCCCAGCAGCAGCGGGCTGGCCAGGGCCACCAGCAAGGGCGCACTGCCGCGCATCAGCGGATAGGTCAGGCTCAGGTCGCCATGGCGGTAGGCGCCCGCCAGGGCCTGGTAGTAGGCAATGTGGATGGTGGTGGACAGCAGGATCCAGGGCCAGGCTTGCGGCTCGGGCAGGCCGGTCCACATCACCATCGGAATGGCCATCAGGCTGCCCAGGCCTTGCATCAGCGCGGTGTCCAGCGGCTTGTCGGTGCCGGATTTGAGCAATGCGTTCCAGCTGGCGTGCAGCAGGGCACCGAACAAGACGACCAGCAGCAAGCCACCGCTGATGCCGGAGAGCGCCGGAACGCCCGGGGTGATGGTCAAGATGCGGGTGACCCCAGGCTGCTGGCAGTGACGGGCAGGGCGCAGCGCCGTGCGCAGGCCAGGTAGTGCGCCAGACCGGGGGTGGCCAGGCCCTCGGCCTTGGCCGCATCGTCCCAGCGGCGCAGGGCCACTGCCTCGGCCGCAGCCGGGCGGGCCGCAAAGGCCTGTGCCTCTGCGGCATTGAACACCCCGCCTTGCAGCACCAGGCTGCGCTGCGAGTCGGCCGACAGGGCCGCCAGATAGTGCGGCTCGGTGGCGCAGAGGTAGCGCTTGGCATCGACATGGCCGGCGATGGCGTCGAGCACGCGGTCCGGGAACACGCCGCGCAGAAAGGGCAGGGCCAGGTATTGATGCTTGTCGTCGATGCCCTGCAGGGTGGGCGTGTCGCCATGCTCGACGAGCAGGTGGCCGATGTCATGCAGCAGGGCGGCGGTGATCAGTTCGTCGTCCGCACCCGCCTGCTCGGCCAGCAGGGCGGATTGCAGCGCATGCGCCAGCTGGCTGACGGGCTCGCCGGCATAGGTGGCATGGCCGCGCTCGGTGTAGAGGGTTTCGATGTCGGCAAGGGTCAGGGCCATGGTCAGGTGCTCCAGGTGCTTCAGGCGCGCCAGTTGATGCGGGGCTCGGACAGGACTCAGACTGCGGCGCCGTCAGCGCCGTCACCCCCTGCCGCCAGCCGCTGCTGGTGGTTCTGCAAGGTGCGGGCGCGGCTGTTCAGCGCATGCTCGCGCATGGCGGCGCCCGCGGCCTCCGCATCGCCCGAGGCGATGGTCTCGACGATCTTCCGGTGCTCGGCCGCGTAGATCAACATGGATTCGGCGCTCAGGTTCTGGCGCCGGGCCAGGGCCAGCTCCTTGGTCAGCTTGCGGTAGGTGGCGCTGAGCTTGGCATTGCCGGCCAGCTCCAGCAGGCGGTCATGCAACTGCAGGTTGAACAGGTGGAAGGCACTGGCGTCCTGCGCTGCTGCCGCCCGCTCGGTGGCCTGGGCCAGCCGGCGCAGCTCGCGGTGCTGGCTGGCGCTGGCCCGGGTGGCCAGGGTGCGGCCGACGAACTCGTCGAGGGCGGCGCGCACTTCAAAGATCTCCAGCACTTCATCGATCGGCAGCTCGCGCACGAACACGCCGCGGTTCTTCTCGGTGCGCACCAGACCGGCTTCCTCCAGCATCCGGAACGCCTCGCGCAGCGGCCCGCGCGAGACGCCCAGTTGCCCGGCCAGCGCGGCTTCGGTCAGCTTGCTGCCGGCGGGCAACTGGCCTTCCAGAATCATGCGTTCCAGCTCGGCATGCACCAATCCGGCGAGCGAGCTGCCCTGCAATTGGGCGATGGTGGGTTGGGGGGCGGCGGGCGGCTTCATGGTGGCGGAATGTTAGCCCATTGGTAGATTGTCAACAATCTTTCACAATGGCTGCCCAGAATGCAAAGTGGTCCTGATCTTGCTGCGGCAAAGCGGGTTGTGTTCACTCAATGCGGGGATTCTCATGACGTTCTTGAAATCGATGGCGTTCGGACTGGTGGCAACGGCGATGGCTGCGGGGGCCTGGGCCCAGAAGACGCCGCTGACGGTTTACACCGCACTGGAAACCGACCAGCTCAAGGCCTATCAGCAGGCCTTCAACCAGGTCCAGCCGGACATCGAGATCAAGTGGGTCCGCGACTCCACCGGCGTCATCACCGCCAAGCTGCTGGCTGAAAAAGCCAATCCGCAGGCCGATGTGGTCTGGGGCGTGGCCGCCTCCAGCCTGGCGCTGATGGAGCGCAACAGCATGCTCGAGCCCTATGCGCCGCTGAACCTCGACGCGATCATGCCGCAGTACCGCGACAAGAAAAGCCCGCCGGCCTGGTGGGGCATGAACGTGTTTGGCGCGGTGGTCTGCTTCAACACGGTGGAAGCCAAGAAGCGAGGCATCGCCCAGCCCACCACCTGGAAGGACCTGACCAAGCCCGAGTTCAAGGGCCAGGTGGTGATGCCCAATCCGGCCTCGTCGGGCACCGGCTACTTTGATGTTGTGGCCTGGTTGTCCATGTTCGGCGATGACGCCGGCAAGGGCGGCGGCTGGAAGTACATGGACGCGCTGCACGAGAACATCGGCCAGTACACCCACTCGGGCTCCAAGCCTTGCAACATGGCGGCGTCGGGTGAGTACGTGGCTGGCATTTCCTTCGAGTACCGCGGCCAGGCCAACAAGGCCAAGGGCGCGCCCATCGAGCTGGTCTTCCCCAAAGAAGGCTTGGGCTGGGACCTGGAGGCCTTTGCCATCCACAAGGGAACCAAGAACCTGGTGGCGGCCAAGAAACTGGCCGACTGGGCATCGAGCAAGGACGCGATGAAGCTCTACGGCAAGAACTTTGCGCTGACCGCCCAGCCGGGCGTGGCGCCCAAGCTGCCCAACATCCCGGACGACTATGAGTCGCGCCTGATCAAGATGGACTTCGAGGCCGCCGCCGGCAGCCGCGAGCGAGTGCTGGCCGAGTGGACCAAGCGCTACAACGTCAAGAGCGAAGCCAAGAAGTAAGGCCTGACCTTGAGCCCGACCTCCCTCGCGCTGGAGCTGCGCCAGATCGACAAACGCTTTGGCGCGTTCACGGCGCTGTCGGGCATCAACCTGGGCATTGCGCGCGGCGAGTTCGTCTGCTTCCTCGGTCCCTCGGGCTGTGGCAAGACGACCCTGCTGCGCATCATTGCCGGCCTGGAGGTGCAGAGCGACGGCGTGCTGCTGCAGGCCGGCCGTGACATCTCGCGCCTGCCACCGGCCGAGCGCGACTACGGCATCGTGTTCCAGTCCTATGCGCTGTTCCCCAACCTCACGGTGGCCGACAACATCGCCTATGGCCTGGTCAACCGCGGGCAGGGCCGGGCCGAGCGCGCGGCCCGCGTGGCCGAGCTGCTGGCGCTGATCGGCCTGCCGGAGGTGGCTTCTCGTTATCCC
>CALRVU010000479.1:0-3502 GCA_943371685.1 Bordetella parapertussis
GACTTCCTCCGGGGCATGGATGCGGCTGCGCGACAGCCGCTGGACCGGCGTGCTGATCAGCGCACTGTTGCTGAGCGCATTTGCTCGCGGCGGTGCGTTCTGGCCGGTCGGCTTCCTGGCCTTGGTGCCCTGGCTCCGAAGCCTGGACCCGCAGCGGTCCTGGAAGGCCAGCCTGCTGGACGGCCTTGTCATGACCCTGGCCTACTGTGTCGCGGTCTTTGCGTGGTTCGGCAGCTCCGTCGGCGCCTATGCCGGCCTGGGTGAGGCGGGTGGCCTGGCCCTGCTTCTGATCGCGGCGCCCCTTTTCCAGCCGCAGATCCTGATCTTTGTTCTGGTTCGGCAGGCGGCGACTCGGGCTGGCGCTTCGTGGCCGCTGCGCGCCTGCGTTGCCGCCGCGGCCTGGGTGGCGACCGAGGCGCTGTTGCCGCGGCTGCTGGATGATTCGTTGGGCATCGGCTTGTACCCCTCACGATGGCTGCGCCAGGCGGCTGAGGTGGGCGGTGTGGCCGGCTTGACGGTGCTGCTCTTGCTCGCCAACGAGGCTGTGGCGGCCGCTCTGGCGCGACGTCACCAAGGCATGCGCGAGATGCGCCTGCCATTGGCCATTGCCGCCTCGGTGCCACTGCTGTTGGCAGGCTACGGTGTCGTGATGCGCTCGGTCGACGCAACGGCCCAGGCGCCGTCGCTGCGCGTCGGACTGGTGCAAGCCAACATCGTTGACTACGAGAAGCTGAAGCGCGAGAAGGGCGCCAGTGCCGTGGTGCGAGAGGTGCTCGACACGCACTATGCGATGTCCTACGACGCCGTTGAGCGGCAAGGGGCCGATGCCGTGATGTGGTCCGAAACGGTCTATCCGACCACTTTCGGACACCCGAAGAGTCAAGCAGGTGCCGAACTCGATCAGGAAATCCTGGGCATCGTTCAAGCGGCTGGTGTCCCCTTCGTCTTTGGTACCTATGACAGCGACGAGGCCGGTGAGTACAACGCGGCGGCTTTCGTCGCACCGGAGCAGGGCTTGATGGGCTTCTACCGCAAGACGCGCCTGTTTCCGCTCTCGGAGTTCGTTCCAGACTGGCTCGACGGTCCTCTGCTGCGTGAGTGGCTGCCGGGCGCCGGAACATGGCGTCCGGGCAGTGGCGCGAAGGTCTTTCCGCTGCGCTTGCGCGATGGTCGCGAGGTTCCGGTTCTGCCACTGATCTGTCGTGACGACCTCGATGCAGGACTGGCCATCGACGGCGCCCGACTTGGCGCCCAGGCCATCCTGACCCTGTCCAACGATGCCTGGTTCACTGCTCATCCGCAGGGCGCATCACTGCACCTGGCTGCTGCGGCGTTCCGCAGCATCGAAACCCGCTTGCCCCAGTTCCGCGTGACCACGAACGGATTCAGTGCGGTGATCGATGTCACGGGTCAGGTGGTTGCGAGCTCGCGCATGGCTGAGCGGACGCTGGTGATCGCTTCCTTGCCGGTGGGAGAGCCACGGCGCACCTTGATGGTGGCCTGGGGCGACTGGGTCGGGCAGGCGGCGGCATGGTTTCTGGCCGTCATGCTGGTCATGGCGGTCGTGCGCAGCAGGGGCGAGGCAAGGGCACCAGCCTTGGCCCCGGTTGAACCCGCTGCGTTGACCGGGCGACTGGTGCTGTTGCCAACGGCCGTTCGCATGGCAACGGCCGCCTTGCGGCTGTTCTCTCGCGGCAGCCTGCTGTGGATGATGGTGGCGATCGGATGGGGTGATGGCGCGCTCCAGAGCAACACACTGGCTCAGATCCGCAGCTTCGTCGCTCTGTTCCTGGTGCCCGAGGCGGCAGCTTGGTGCTTGATGCGCGCCTACACGGTGCGCTTTGCATTCGCAGGGGCTCAGCTGCAGCTGATCAACGGCCGCCAGACCATGACGCTTGCATTGCCCGACATTGCTGGCATCGAGCTCTGGCGTTGGCTGCTGCCGGGGCCGGGTATCGACTTGCGCTTGCAGAGCGGCGAGCGCTGGCGCTACGGGCTGGCCTTGGTTGATCCGCTGGCTTTTGCTCGGGCATTGCACGACGTCGCTGGCATCGAGATGCAGTCATCGTCCGGGCCGGTGAGTCGCTATCTGGTCGCACGCAGTGCGGTACGGAACCGCCGTCTGGACCAGCCGTGGATCAAGTTCGTGCTGTTGCCGCTGGCACTTGCGCTGCCAGCCTTTCACCTGCATCAGCACATCGCCTACGGCAGCGCCTTGGGCGAGTACTACAGCTATGGCCTGGCGGCCTACCTGACGACCTTTGCCCTGTGGTGGGCGGCTTGGCTCATCGCCGTGGTGCTGTGTGCGTCGGCGCTTCGCGCCGCGATCGAGGCGGGCACGTTGGTCGCCATCGGGTGGTGGCCCGCGCAAGCGTCGACAACGCGAGGCTGGCTGGAGCACCTTGGCCTGGCGGCGCTCTATCTGGGCCTTCCAGGCTGGCTGCTGCTGCGCATGCTGGCCAGCTGAACCCTGACGAACCTGGACGGTTGACTGGAGCTGCCGTGGCCGCCCAGAAAAGGCCGGTTTTGGTGCATCAAGTGGGCGCTGGCAGGGGGTAGTGACGGTCTGATTTTTGCTTCAACTCAACAGCCGTGGGGATGCAATCCCTCGCCGAAATGATTCTCGTTCGGGCTTCCGCTCTTTACAGTCAGCCCAACAATCACTCAGGGACCCATGTCATGACGAATCCACCATTCAATGTGTCTGCAGAGCGACCCCACCGGCGATCGTTCTCATGGCGCCGAAGCTTGCTGGGCTTGGGCTGCGCCGTGTTGTGGCCTCTGGCAGGGCATGCGCTTCCCCCCGCGCCAGAGGTGCAAGTGACCTCCAGCAACGTCATCGATTTCGAGTTCGACTGGGGGCGGGACGGGTTTGACTGCCCGACCTGCAACGGTGGCGCCGGCAATTCCCGCCTGGCCTACACGGACCTGGTCAAGAATCTCTGGGTTGCCCAGGTTGACTTCCAGACGGGCGGTTTTCTGCCCGCCAATGGCAAGGGAGAGTTGGTCGACACCTTGACGGCGTTGGCCACTGATTTTGGCAACGGCCCGGAATGGATGTTCTCGAGCCTGGGCTCGCAACTGGTCTACACCAAGTACCTGCCGGATCAGACGCCCAGTCCGGAGACGGCTGGATTGGGTCTGGCGACGCGGGGGGCCGATGGCTTGTGGATTCCGAGCCTGATGGAAGGGGGCCTGAAGCGCCAATCGCCCTTGGGAACCCAGGACGTTGACGACCCTCA
This sequence comes from Bordetella parapertussis, assembly GCA_943371685.1. GTDB lineage: Bacteria > Pseudomonadota > Gammaproteobacteria > Burkholderiales > Burkholderiaceae_C > Ideonella > Ideonella parapertussis_A. The sequence continues at coordinate 3,243 of CALRVU010000479.1, forward strand.
GCCACGCCTGCACTACCAGGACATCGCCAAGCTCAAGACCTTCTGGCGCAAGGCAGATCGCCCCAAGTCAGAAGCCAAGGTGCCCGTCTCGGGGTTCAACGGGGGAGGGCGCCGCTGGGTGCCTGGCACGCGCAAGATCATCATCACCGGCAATGGCACCGAGGGCACACTCGGTGACGGCTTCAGGCAAGTCTATGTGTACGACACCGACACCGACGCCCTGGAGCAGGTGACCAATGAGGCCGCCAATCATGTGGGCG
>CALRVU010000480.1:0-3485 GCA_943371685.1 Bordetella parapertussis
CGCAATGCGCTGCACCTTGCCCACGTCCACCCCATTGAACTTGACCGGCGCATTGAGGTTGAGGCCGGCCACCGATTCGTCCTCGATGGCGTGATAGAGCGTGACCTTCTGCTGCCAGGCCCCGCCCGAGGCCAGCCAAAGCACGGCGGCAATCAGCACCGCGCCCAGGCCGAGCACGAAGGCGCCGACCAGGGTCGGGCTTACTTTGGTTTCCATGGAGTCTCCTGGCTGGCCGCAGCCGCCACCTTGTCGGCCTGCACGGCCGCCGCGCGGGCCCGCGGCCCTTTGAAAAACGCCTGCACTGCCGGCACCTCGCTGCGGGCCAGCTCGGCCATGGCGCCCAGGCCCTGCACCCGGCCATCGGCCAGCACGGCCACCCGGTCCGTCACCTGCCAGAGCAGGTCCAGGTCGTGGGTGATGATGACGATGGTCAGGCCGAACAACTCGCGCAGGCTCAGCACCAGGCTGTCCACGCCCTCGGCACTCACCGGGTCCAGCCCGGCGGTGGGTTCGTCCAGAAACAGCAGGGGCGGGTCGAGCGCCAGCGCCCGCGCCAGCGAGGCCCGCTTGAGCATGCCGCCGCTCAGCTCAGCCGGCATCTGCGCACCCACCTCGGGCTTGAGGCCGACCAGCGACAGCTTCCAGCTGGCCAGGTCGTTGATCAGTCTGTCGGAGAAGGCGGTGTGCTCGCGCAGCGGCAGGCCGATGTTCTCGTGCACGGTCAGCGAGCCCAGCAGGCCGCCATGCTGGAACATCACGCCCCAGCGCTGCTTGAGGCTTTGCGCCGCCTGGCGCGACAGGCCTTTCAGATCGGTGCCCAGCACCTGCACCGAGCCGCTGTCGGGCGCGTGCAGCAGGATCATCTCGCGCAGCAGGGTCGACTTGCCCGAGCCGCTGCCGCCGATCAGGGCAAAGATCTCGGCGGGCTGGACCGCCAGATCGATGCCGTCATGCACCCGGTGGGCGCCAAACGAGGTGACCACCTGCCGCAGCTCGATCACGGGCGGGGCGGTGCTCACAGGTCCAGCGCGCTGAACGCGACCGAAAACAGCGCATCGGCCACGATGACCAGAAAGATGGACTGCACCACGCTCAGGGTGGTGTGGCGGCCCACCGCGTCGGCCCCGCCCCGGGTCTGAAAACCCTGAAAGCAACCCACGGTGACGATGATGACGGCGAACACCGGGGCCTTGCCCACGCCCAGCAGCAAGGTGGTGGGGCTGACGGCCAAGGCAAAACGATGGGCGAAGTCGGCATAGCTGACACCCAGCTGCGCCTGGGCCATCACCATGCCGCCGACCACGCCCAGCACGTCCGAGAACACGGTGAGCAGCGGCAGCGCCACCAGCATGGCCAGCAGCTTGGGCAGCACCAGCAGCTCCAGCGGCTCGATGCCCAGGGTGCGCAGGGCGTCGATTTCTTCCGTCACGCCCATGGTGCCGATCTGCGCGGCATAGGCCGAGCCCGAGCGGCCCGCAATGATGATGGCGGTGATCAGCGGCGCAAACTCGCGCAGCATCGACAAGCCCACCAGATCGGCCACAAACACATTGGCACCATAGCGGCGCAGCTGCTCGGCCCCCTGATAGGCCACCACGATGCCGAGCAGAAAAGACAGCAGGCCGATGATGAGCAAGGCGTCCACCCCGGCGCTGCGCAGATTGAACAGCACCGGCCGGCCGCGCCAGCGGCTGGGGTGGGCCACGCAGCCGGCCAGGGCCAGCGCCACCTCGCCCACAAAGCCCAGCAAGGCCTGGGCTTGCGCGGCCTGGGCCAGCACCGTGCGGCCCAGGCTGGCCACCGCCCGCGCAGGCCAGGCCTCCGGCCGCATCGGCACGGCCGGCCCTGCCGCCTGAGCGGCCCTCACCTGGTCCAGCAGACGCTGGGCGGGCTCGGCCAGGCCGCTGATGCGGACCTCGGCGCCGCCTTGGCGCCAGGCGGCCATGTGCCGGGCCAGCAGCCAGGCGCCGGCCGTGTCCAGGGCGGTCAGGGCCGTGGCGTCCAGCGCTTGCAACGACGCCAGTGGAGCCGGCGGCGCGGTGGTTGCCAGCGCGGCCTCCATCGTGCCCAGGCCACTGATCGTCCAAGCCCCGGCCAAGGTCCATTGCCCGGCGCCTTCTGCTTTGATCGAAGCAGGCGGGGGCATCAGAAGGGGATCGGGCGGCATCGACCACAGACTAAGTCCGGGCTGATCGATGGGTCTGTGCGCTTGCGAACACGCCGCCGGCCCTAACATGGCAGCCCCACCGGGCCCGATCCAGGCCTGATCCTTGCCCGACCAGGGCACACCACCGACCCAAGCCGTCACTGCCCATGCGCCAACACTGGTCCCCCACCCTCCGCATCACCGCCGGCCTGCTGGCGGCCTGGCTGTCCTCCGCCAGCCTGCCTTTGATGGCCCAGACCGCCGTGGCGCCCGCAACGGCCAACCCGACGGCCGCGCCCCAGCCGGCCATGGCACAGCGCCTGCCGGTGGCGCGGCTCAGCGCCAGCCCGGCGCTCAGCGGTCCGTCGGCGCAAGGGGTTCAGGTCTCGCCCGACGGCCAGCGGGTGGGCTACCTCAAGGCCCGGCCCGATGACCAGTACCGGATGGACCTGTGGGTGTTCGAGCGGGCCACCGGCCAGGCGCGCCGCCTGATCGACAGCCGGGCCTTTGGCGTCGAGGCGCCCGTGTCCGCCGCCGCGCAGGCCCGCCGCGAGCGCGAGCGCACGGCCCGGCTCAGCGGCGTGCTGCGCTATTCGTGGTCGCCCGATGGGCGCTCGGTGCTGTTCCCCCTGGGCGAGGGCCTGTACCTGGCCACCTTGGTCCCCAACGCAGCCGACGGCAGCCCGGCCGCGCCGCAAGTGCGGCAGATCGCCAAGGGCGCAGACCTGATCGACCCGCGCCTGTCGCCACGCGGCCGCTATGTGTCGTATCTGCGCGACCAGAACCTGCATGTGCTGGACCTGCAGACCGGCCGCAGCCGGGCCCTGACCCGCGACGGTGGCGGCACGGTGCACAACGCCGAGTCCGAGTTCGTGGCGCAAGAGGAAATGGACCAGCCCGAGGGCTACTGGTGGGCACCGGACGATTCCGCGATTGCCTACAAGCGCTTTGACGAAGCGCCGGTGGGCGTGCAGCAGCGGGTCGAGTTCCAGGCCGACCGGGCCGAGCTGGTGGCCCAGCGCTATCCGCTAACCGGCACGCCGAACGTCACGGTCAAGCTGGGCCTGGTGTCGCCACAAGGCGGCGCCACCCGCTGGATCGACCTGGGCGCCGAGCGCGACATCTACCTGCCCCGGGTGGACTGGCTGCCCGACGGCCGCGCCTTGAGCTATCAGCGCCAGAGCCGCGATCAGCGCAGGCTGGAGCTGATGCATGTGGACACACGCAGCCTGAAGCAGCGCCTGCTGCAGCGTGAGACCTCCAAGACCTGGGTGGAGCTGCACAAGGACCTGCACTTCTTGCGCGGACAAGACGCGTTTGTGTGGGCCACAGAGCGCAG
>CALRVU010000481.1:0-3479 GCA_943371685.1 Bordetella parapertussis
TCACCGTATGGGTCAAGAACGGACGCGAAATTAACGTGGCTGGGTGCTTCAACAAGCCACCGCTGCGCTGCTCATCAGCGCAGTCCATCCAACGCGTTCTTCAGGCAGACCCATGCAAACTTCTTACGCACGTCGCACCGCCCAGGCCCTGGCCCTCGCCAGCCTGGCCTGGCTGGCAGCTCCAGCCCAGGCCGCTGAATTCACCCAGGTCTCCATCATCGGTGGCATTCCACAAACGCCGTCCACCGCCAAGGGCGATGTCTTCTACAAGGCCACGTTCTCGATCAACTACCTGGGCGGACAGCTGATCCTGTCGGGCAGCCCGGACGGCACCGGCTATACCTATGTGGACGACGTGCTGTACATGAAGGTCACGCACCCGGACGGCACGGTCAGCACCCTGACCAACAACTACTACGCCTCTGGCTGCACGGCCAAGAAGGACCTGCCGAGCATGGACATCGCCAGCAAGTTCATGCCCGGTGTGAACAAGGTGTATGTCGAATTTCGCGACAAGTGCGGTGGCAACGTCGATGCCAGCTCGATGTGGCTGAGCAACTTCTGAACCCGGCTCCGCTGAGTTCTCGGCCCGCCCCTCACTACCGTTCTTCAGGATTTCCCATGCAAACTTCTTTCGCGATCCGCAGCGCCCGTCGCACCGCCCAAGCCCTGACCCTGGCCAGCCTCGCCTGGCTGGCCGTTCCGGCCCAGTCGGCCAATCTCACCTCGATCGCCATCAGCGACGGCATTCCGGTGACCAGCAACTCGTTCAAGGGTGACGTGTTCTACAAGTCGACCTTTGCCTTCTACTACGCCGGCGGCAAGGTGATTCTGTCGGGCAACCAGGACGGCACCGGCACCACCTATGTGGACGATGTGCTGTTCTTGAAAGTCACGCACCCCGATGGCAGCTTCACCACCGTGACCAAGAACTACCACAACGAAACCTGCAACATCGGCAAGCAGCTGGACCCGGTGGACCTCGCCAGCAAGTTCCAGCCTGGGCTGAACATCGTCAACGTGGAAATGCGCAACAAGTGCGGTGGCTCAGCCGCCGCACAGCGCCTGTGGCTGAGCACCTTCTGAAGCTTGTTCGCTTCCTTGTTCGCTTGGGCCTGCGGCCCGCCCTCCGGCGGGCCGCAGTCGTTTTGAGGCCAAGGCCGCGGCGGATCCGGGCTGGAAGTGCAGGCCATTGCGCGCATACTCCTTGCTAGTCCCTTCCCACCGCATTCAGCCCCTGCCGCCGCCCCGCTGCGCCGGCCTCACCATGATCCGCATCGACCTGAACATCAATCTGGCCTACGAGGTGGGGGATCAAGGCGCTGACTTCATCTTCTACATCCACGCCGCCCACACCCGCACGCAGACCGTGTCGGCCGAGCGGCTGTCGCTCAATCAGCAGGTGGCGCCGCAGATCTACACCGATCCGGCCACGGGCAACCGCTCCATGCACCTGCGCGCCCAGCCGGGCCCGCTGACGCTGAACTACGCCGCCACGGTGGACCTGCTGCACCATGTCAGCGACCCGCAGTTGCTGGCCGAGGTGCCGGTGCACCGCATGCCGCCCGAGGTGATCGGCTACATCTACCCCAGCCGCTATTGCCAGAGCGACCGGCTGCTGCGCCTGGCCAGCAACGAGTTCGGCCACCTGCCCCAGGGCTACAGCCGGGTGCTGGCCATCCAGGACTGGGTGCGCCGGCATGTGAGCTTCCAGTCGAACAGCTCCAACTCCAACACCTCGGCGCTCGACACGCTGGTGGAGCAGGTGGGCGTCTGCCGCGACTTCACCCACTTGATGATCGCGCTGTGCCGGGCGGTCAACATCCCGGCGCGCTTTGCCACGGGCACTGACTACGGCGCCGACCCGGTGCTGGGCCCGCCCGACTTCCACGCCTATGTGGAGGCCTATCTGGGCGACCGCTGGTACATCTTTGATCCCTCGGGCACGGCCATCCCCATGGGCTTTGTGCGCTTTGCCACCGGCCGCGACGCCGCCGACGTGGCCTTTGCCACCATCTTCGGCAATGTCCGGGCCATGGCGCCGGTGATCAGCGCGGTGGCCATCGACGACTCGTTCCGCCAGATGGTGCTGCCGCACCACTGCCGCGAGGCGCTGTCGACCGACGGCGGGCTGGGGCGCATCGGCGCCTGACGGCCGCAGTGACGGCGCCTGGCGGCGCCCGGGCCGACTGGCCTAGCCGCCGCTCATGCGCAGACGGCGCGCCGACTCCTCGGCCAAGGTGTCGTCGATCTCGCGCAGCACGCCGTCCAAGTCCACCCGGCCGGCCTTCTGCACAAAGCGCCCGGTCAGTGGCGTGTCCGGGTGCAGCAGGCCTTTCTCGTACAGGGCCCAGATCTCAGGGCCGTACTGGCTGGGCAGCAGCTCGGGCGCAAAGCGGCCAAAGAAGTCGCGCAGGTTGTCCACGTCGCGCAGCAGCATGCGCTGCGCATGGTTGTTGCCGGCGGCGTCCACAGCCTGGGGCAGGTCAATGATGACCGGGCCGTCCTGGCCGAGCAGGATGTTGAACTCGGACAGGTCGCCGTGCACCACACCGGCGCAGAGCATGCGGACCACCTCGATCAGCAGGCTGGCATGGTGGGCGCGGGCATCGGCGGCAGAAAACTCCACATCATTGAGGCGCGGTGCGGCGTCGCCGTGCTCGTCGGCCACCAGTTCCATCAGCAGCACGCCGTCACAGAAGTTGATCGGCCGGGGCACCCGCACGCCGGCGCCGGCCAGGCGGTAGAGCGCATCGACCTCGGCGCTTTGCCAGGCGGCCTCTTGCGCCTCACGGCCAAAGCGCGTGCCCTTGGCCATGGCCCGGGCCTGGCGAGAGTTTTTGACCTTGCGGTTCTCGGTGTAGTCCACCGCTTGGCGGAAGCTGCGCTGATCGGCCTCTTTGTAGATCTTGGCGCAGAAGGTGTCCTCGCCCAGGCGCACCACATAGACCATGGCCTCCTTGCCACTCATGAGCTGTCGCACCACGGTGTCAATCAGGCCTTCGTCGATCAGGGCTTGCAGCCGCTTGGGAGGTTTCATGCGGCCATTCTCCGCTGCGGCGGCCGGCCGCGGGGATCAAGCGTGCAGGGGCAGGCTGTAAACCCGGTAGACGGCGTCGCGCTGCCAGCCCAGCGACTCGTACAGCGCCTGCGCTGCCAGATTGGTGTGGGCCGTGCTCAGCTCCAGCCGGCAGGCACCGCTGGCCAGGCCGTGGGCCTGCGCGGCACGCAGCAAGGCCTCGCCCACGCCCAGGCGGCGGGCCCGCGGCGCAACGAACAGGTCCGACAGGATCCAGGTCGGTGCGGCTTCGATCGAGCAGAAGCTGGGGTAGAGCTGGCAAAAGCCGGCGGGCGGCTCGTCGGCGCGCTCGCTCGGCAACTCGGCCAGCAACAAGGCCGATTGGCCGGCCGCGAACCGGGCTTGCAAGAAGCGCCGGGCGGCTTCCCGGTCCGGGGCCTGCTCATAGAACTGCCGGTAG
>CALRVU010000482.1:0-3479 GCA_943371685.1 Bordetella parapertussis
ACCAGAGCGTGGGCGAGTTGCTGGTGGCGGCCCGTGCCGCCGTGGACCGCTTTGCCGCCCGCTTTGACGGTGTGGCTGGCCTGCGCCAACGCTGCCGCAAGCTGCTGGGAAAGCACACGGCCAAGGACAACATCAAGTTTGACGGCCTGTCGCGGGTGTCGCATGTGACCGACGCCACCGACTGGCGGGTCGAGTACCCATTCGTGGTGCTCACGCCCGACACCGAGGCCGAGATGGCCGCCTTGGTCAAGGGCTGCGTCGAGCTGGGCCTGACCATCATTCCGCGGGGCGGCGGCACCGGCTACACCGGCGGCGCCGTGCCGCTGACCTGGAAGAGCGCGGTCATCAATACCGAGAAGCTCGAGCAGATGACCGAGGTCGAGCTGGTGACGCTGCCCGGCGTGGCCCATCCGGTGGCCACGGTCTGGACCGGTGCCGGCGTGGTGACTCAGCGCGTGGCCGATGCAGCCGAGCGGGCGGGCTATGTGTTTGCGGTGGACCCGACCTCGGCCGAGGCCAGCTGCGTGGGTGGCAATGTGGCCATGAACGCCGGCGGCAAGAAGGCCGTGCTGTGGGGCACGGCGCTGGACAACCTGGCCTCCTGGCGCATGGTCACGCCCGATGCGAAGTGGCTGGAGGTGGTGCGGGTCAACCACAACCTCGGCAAGATCCACGATGTGGCCGTGGCCAGCTTCGACCTGCATTACTTTGAGGCCGACGGCAAGACGCCGATCCGCACCGAGCGACTGGACATCCCGGGCCGCACCTTCCGCAAGGAAGGCCTGGGCAAGGACGTGACGGACAAGTTTCTGGCTGGCCTGCCGGGCATCCAGAAAGAGGGCTGCGACGGCCTGATCACCAGCGCCCGCTGGATCGTCCACCGCATGCCGGCCTATGTGCGCACGGTGTGCCTGGAGTTCTTCGGCAACCCGATCCAGTGCGTGCCGTCCATCGTCGAGATCAAGAACTACCTGTTCTCGCTGTCCAACCAGCCCGGCGGTGCCAGCACCGACCAGGCGGGCAGCACCCCGGTGCTGCTGGCCGGCCTGGAGCACCTGGACGACCGCTATCTGAAGGCGGTGGGTTACGCCACCAAGAGCAAGCGCGGCGGCCTGCCCAAGATGGTGCTTGTCGGTGACATCGTGGGCGATGACGCCGACGCCGTGGCCCGCGCCACCAGCGAGGTGATCCGCCTGGCCAATGGCCGCTCGGGTGAGGGCTTCGTGGCCATCTCGGCCGATGCCCGCAAGAAGTTCTGGCTGGACCGCAAGCGCACAGCGGCCATCTCCAAGCACACCAATGCCTTCAAGGTGAATGAGGACGTGGTGATTCCGCTGGAGCGCATGGGCGAGTACACGCTGGGCATCGAGCGCATCAACATCGAGCTGAGCCTGCGCAACAAGGTGGCCCTGGCCGATGCGCTGGAGCGCTTCTTTGCCGAGTCGGCCCTGCCGCTGGGCAAGGCCGACGATGCCAGCGAGATCCCGAGTGCCGAGCTGCTGGAAGACCGGGCGCAGCAGGCCCTGGCCCTGATCCGCGAGGTGCGCAGCCTGTGGCAGGGCTGGATGCAGGCGCTGGACGTGGTTCAGCCGGACTCGCGCAGCTTCTTTGACGAATTGCAGGACCACAGCTTGCGCGCCTCCTGGCGTGTGCAGCTGCTCAAGCCCCTGCAGGCGCTGTTCTCCGGTGAGGCCTTCGCGCCCATCCTCTACGAGTGCAAGCGCATCCACAAAGAGGTGCTGCGCGGCCGGGTCTGGGTGGCCCTGCACATGCATGCCGGCGACGGCAATGTGCACACCAACATTCCCGTCAACAGCGACAACTACGAGATGTTGCAGACGGCCCATGAGGCGGTGGCCCGCATCATGGTGCTGGCGCGCAGCCTGGGCGGCGTGATTTCGGGCGAGCATGGCATCGGCATCACCAAGCTCGAGTTCCTGAGCGACGACGAGCTGGCCAACTTCACCGCCTACAAGCAGCGGGTCGATCCGGAAGGCCGCTTCAACAAGGGCAAGCTGTTGCGCGGTGATGCGCTGACGCGTCTGGGTGACGATGTGCATGCGGCCGACCTGAGCCATGCCTACACGCCGAGCTTCGGCCTGATGGGCCATGAGTCGCTGATCATGCAGCAGAGCGACATTGGCGAGATCGCCAATTCGGTCAAGGATTGCCTGCGCTGCGGCAAGTGCAAGCCGGTCTGCGCCACCCATGTGCCGCGCGCCAACCTGCTCTATTCGCCCCGCAACAAGATCCTCGCCACCTCGCTGCTGGTCGAGGCCTTCTTGTACGAAGAGCAGACCCGCCGCGGCGTGTCGATCAAGCACTGGGAAGAGTTCGAGGACGTGGCCGACCACTGCACGGTCTGCCACAAGTGCCTGTCGCCATGCCCGGTGAAGATCGACTTCGGCGACGTGTCGATGAACATGCGCAACCTGCTGCGCAAGATGGGCAAGAAGAGCTTCCGGCCGGGCAATGCGGCCGCCATGCTGATGCTCAACGCCACCAACCCGCAGACCATCAAGCTGGCGCGCGGCGCCATGGTGGGTGTGGGCATGAAGGCACAGCGCCTGGCCCATGACGTGCTGAAACTGGCGGCGCGCAAGCAGACCAGCGCTCCGCCGGCCACGGTTGGCGCGGCGCCGATCAAAGAGCAGATCATCCACTTCATCAACAAGAAGATGCCGGGTGGCCTGCCCAAGCGCACCGCCCGTGCGCTGCTCGACATCGAGGACAAGGACTACGTTCCGATCATCCGCAATCCGGGCAACACCACCTCCGAGACCGAGGCCGTGTTCTATTTCCCCGGCTGCGGCTCGGAGCGCCTGTTCAGCCAGGTCGGCCTCGCCACCCAGGCCATGCTCTGGCATGCCGGCGTGCAGACCGTGCTGCCTCCGGGCTATCTGTGCTGCGGCTATCCGCAGCGCGGCTCGGGTCAGTTCGACAAGGCCGAGAAGATCATCACCGACAACCGGGTGCTGTTCCACCGCGTGGCCAACACGCTGAACTACCTGGACATCAAGACCGTGGTGGTCAGTTGCGGCACTTGCTACGACCAGTTGCAGGGCTACAAGTTCGAGGAGATCTTCCCGGGCTGCCGGATCATCGACATCCATGAGTACCTGCTGGAGAAAGGCATCACCCTGGATGCGACCCAGGGCGCCGGCTACCTCTATCACGACCCTTGCCACAGCCCGATGAAGCTGCAGGAGCCGATGAAGACGGTCAAGGCGCTGGTGGGTGATGCGGTGGTCAAGAGCGATCGCTGCTGCGGTGAGTCCGGCACGCTGGGCGTGACCCGGCCCGACATCTCGACCCAGGTTCGTTTCCGCAAGGAAGAAGAGCTGCGCAAGGGCGAAACCCAGCTGCGCGAGCTGCAGGCCAGCACGGCGGCCGAGCGCGGCCTGCCGGCGCCCAGCGCCCAGCAGAACCTGAAGATCCTCACCTCCTGCCCGAGCTGTCTGCAGGGCCTGAGCCGCTAT
>CALRVU010000483.1:0-3470 GCA_943371685.1 Bordetella parapertussis
AGAGGTGCGGCATGCCTTGCGGATCGCGCCACCACAGGACCATCGACAAACCCCAGGCCGCGCCCGTGCCCAGGGCCACCAGCACATCCATGTTGGCGCTGCCAGCCCGCACGGCCCGCCAGCCGGCCGTGAAGAAGCGCCCGCCAAAGCCGATCAGCACCGCGCTCGCCAGCAGGCATTGCCACAGCGCCGGCAGCATCCAGTGCTTGCCAAACAGGTCGCCGGCCATCGGCAGTACCAGCGGTGCGCATAGCAGGGCGGCCACGGCCACCTGCCGGCCTTCGCTGAACCGGGATTCGGGCTCCGGGCCCGGCGCGTCGCTGGCGGGCCGCGCCTCGTAGCCAGCCTTCTTCACGGCGGCCAGCAGCGCGGCGGGCAGGTCGGTGTTGGCGATGTGCCGCACCTGGGCAGTCTGGGTGGCCAGGTTGACCGTGGCGGTGAGCACGCCGGGCACCTTGAGCAGCGCGCGCTCGACCCGGCCCGTACAGCTGGCGCAGGTCATGCCGTCGATGACCAGCTCGGTGCTGCGTTGCGGCACTTCGTAGCCCGCGTCGGTGATGGTCTGGACCAAGGTGGCGGTGGCCAGGCTGGCCGGCGCTTCGATCAAGACCGATTCGGCCGCCAGATTGACGGTGGCCGCTTGCAGCTCGGGCAGCTTCTTGAGGGCGCGCTCGATGCGGCCGGCACAGCTCGCGCAGGTCATGCCGCGCACAGGCAGTTCGATCATGCGATTCACTGTAACGTTCGGGCCGGCATTCGTCTGTGCGCTGACGCAAGGTGGCTGCAGGCGGCCGGGTTCATACTGCAGGCTTGCATTGACACTTCGCCCGACCGGGCGTTCCCGCCATGATCACACTCACCCTGCCCGACATGACCTGCGGCCATTGCGTCAAGTCGGTGACTGCTGCGGTTCAGCAACTGGACCCGGCAGCCACGCTGGCCTTTGACCTGCCGACGCATGAGGTCCGCATCCAGTCGGCGCAGCCCGAGGCCCAGATCAAGGCCGTTCTGGCCGCCGAGGGCTATCCGGCCGCCTGAGTCAGGTTAGAACCGGGCCCCGGGCCAGTATCGGCCCAGTGCGGCTCAGCGCAGTTCAATCGGCGGTCGCACGCCGGCGGATGGCATCCAGATAGGCATGGCCATCCGGCGGCAGACCGCTGCGTTGCGAGGCCCACAGCATCTCGCCCAGGCATTCCATCACCTCGTGCTGGGCCTGGTGCAGCGAGTTGCGCTTGGCGGCCAGCAAGGCCACGGCCTGGCGCACGCCGCGCGGCTGGTCGATCGACACCTGCTCGCTGATGCTCAGGTGCATGGACAGGTGCAGGAAGGGGTTGGTGCGGCCCTCGTCCACCGAGTAGCTGGCGGCCAGGGCGGCCGGCAGATCGGCCAGGTCCGCGTGGTATTCGGGGTGCTCGTCCATCCAGCCGGCGGCCAGGGTTTCGATCGGTGCCAGGACCTCGCCGGCCTGATGCTTGGCCCAGGTCTGGCAAAAGAAGGTCCGTACGTCGTGTTGTGAGGGCTGGAACATCCGAGAATTGTCGCCTTTGCGGCAGTTCTTGTGGGCCGTGCGTGCACTCGCCGGCCTGGCTGCAGGCCCTTGCCATGACCCATGACTTGAGTTTCTACGCGGTGGCCATTCCGGCCGTGGTGCTGATGGGCCTGTCCAAGAGCGGGTTCGGTGCGGGCTTCGGTGCACTGGCCGTCCCGCTGATGGCGCTGGTGGTCCCGGTGCCACAGGCGGCGGCCATCTTGTTGCCTCTGCTGGCCATCATGGACGCGATGGGTCTGGCCGCATTGATCCGCGACCGCGACCGCGACCTGACCCGCTTGCTCCTGCCCGCCGGCCTGCTGGGGACACTGATCGGCACGGTCTTGTTCGGACTCTTGTCGGCCTCGGTGGTGGCGGGCCTCGTGGGCGCCATCACCTTGTTGTTCCTGGCGGTGCGGCTGGTGTTCCCGCCGCGAGCCGACGCGCCACCACCGCCGCGATGGCTGGGTTTCGTGCTGGGCGCCACCAGCGGCTTCACCAGTTTCGTGGCCCATGCGGGCGGGCCGCCGGTCAGCTTCTATGTGCTGCCGCTGCGGCTGGCGCCGGTCACCTTCACGGCCACCATGGCGGTATTCTTTGCCGTGGTCAACGCGTCCAAGTGGATCCCCTATGCCTGGCTGGGCCTGATCGACGGCCGCAACCTCTTCACATCGCTCACCTTGGCACCGTTCGCGCCGGTGGGGGTCTGGCTGGGTCTGAAGGTGGTCCGGCGCATCGACAGCACCTGGTTCTACCGTCTGTTCCACATCGGCATGGCCCTGACCGGTGGCAAGCTGCTGTGGGATGCATTCCGCTGAGGCTTGAGTCGCGCTTGCCAGCCCGCCAGGTTCACTGAACCGCCAGGGCCTCGATCTGGATCCGCAGCACGACGTCCATCTTGAAGCCGAAGGACTTGCCGGCGTCCATGCCGAACTCTTCGCGGTTGAAGACCGCATAGGCGTCGGCGCCGCAGAGCTCCCGCTTGAACAGCGGATGCGGAATGCACTTGAAGCTGTTGAGTTGCAGGTTGACCGGCTTGGTCACGCCGCGCAGCGTCAGGCTGCCCACCACGCGCGTGGGTGCGCCGGCCACGAAGTCGGTCAGGTCGCCCACATAGCTGATGTACTTGTGCTCGGCCGTGTTGAACAACTGCTCGCTGCGCGCCACCGCATTCATCTGGTCCAGACCGAAGTCGATGCTGTCGGGATCGATGGTCACCAGCACCCGGCCGGTTCCGGTCTCGCGGTCCAGCGTGACCTCGCCGCTGGTCTTGTTGAACTTGCCGCGCCAGGTCGAGATGCCCATGTGGTCGGCCTCGAAGCTGGCGTAGGTATGGGTCGGGTCGAGCTGGTAGCGCTGCGGCGCGGCCTGGGTGGATGCACTGGCCAGCAAGCCGGCTCCGAACAAGGCGATCAAGGAGCGGGCAGGCTGGATGCGCATGGACGGTGGGCCTTTCAGGCTTGGGGAGGGCGGGCAACCCTCTCAATGAGCGCGAGTGTGGCCGGCAGAGCCCGGCTGCGCAAGTCATAGTGCGCAACGACCGTGGCGCGGGCAGCGGCGCGCAGCGGCTGCAAGGCGGCAGCCAGGTTCAAGGCATTGGTCACGGTGCTCAGCAGCGCCTCGCGGTCGAAGAAGTCCACCAGCAAGCCGTTCTCGCCGTGTCGGATCACTTCCTCCACCGGTGCGGTGCGGCTGCCGATGATCAGCGCGCCGCAGGCCATGGCTTCGAGCATGGACCAGGACAGCACGAAGGGATAGGTCAGGTAGACATGGGCGGCCGAGACCTGCAGCACCTTCAGGTAGGCATCGCGCGGCAGCTTGCCGGTGAAGAACACCCGGCTGGCGTCCAGCTCGGGGCCGACCTCGTCGAGCAGCACCTCGCGCCAGCTGCGCTTGGACGGGTGGCTGCGGCCATAGCTCACCGCATCGCCGCCGACGATCA
>CALRVU010000484.1:0-3460 GCA_943371685.1 Bordetella parapertussis
AGACCGACAGTCGGCGATGCGGAGTGAGCGAATTGTTGGCCTTGTGAACCAGGCCGGCATAGCCGACCGGCACATCGCGCAGCTGCCAGCGCGCATTGCAGACCAGCCCGCCCATGCGGGCAAAGTGCGGGCCATTGACGCCGATGTGCAGGGTGGAAACCGTGGCGGCATCCGGCTGAAGCCGGGCCACCAGCCGCGTGCTGCGGCGCAAGTGGCAATGGATCACATCGGGCTTGAAAGCCTTGATCGCACGGCCCAGCATCCACTGGGTGAAAAGCCGGTCAGGCACCTGGACGATCCGCACCCGCGGGTCGATGTGGTCCACGATGCTGACGCCATCGCGGCTGCGGTGGCTGCGCCGGACCACGAGCTGCACTTCATGTTGCTGGCACTGCTCATTGCACGACTCGGCGGTGGACCGCTCGGAGCCGGCAAAGCCCCGGCTGAGCACGCTGTGGAGAATTCTCAAGACTAGGCTTTCGCAGACGAACCCGGCCTGAATCGGCGGGCAGCGAAATTATCAGGTCTGCGACGCAGCTGCCGGGCGGACACCGGCACGCAAGAAGGCCAGCAGCTCGTCGCGCCGCTGTTCGGTGTCGGTTTCACCCAGTGCCATCAGCTCCCGGGTGTAATCGGCCTCGAACAACAGATAGCTGGCCAGGGCACTGCCGCGCACCTCGACGCCCGAGCCGCCCACCCCCACCCCGCCCAGCAGGGCCCGGATGGACAAGGGCAAGGCATTGAGGTGACGAGCCGCAATGTCATCGAGGCGCTGGCTGGGCGAGATCACCAGCAGCTCGATGGGCTTGAGGTGGGTCTGCGCACGCAATTCGTCGGGCAGCACACTCAGCGTCTTGTTGATGCGCTGCAGACGTTCGATGTCGACCGAGAGCGCATCCAGAAAGATGCTGGACATGGCGTGGCCGGCAATCTGCGCCAGGTTCGGATAGTCGGCCGCCAGGGGCCTGCGCGCACCTTCGGGCTCGGTCATGCGGCCGGCACCGATCACCAGAATGCGGTCGGCCCCCAGGTGCACGGCCGGCGAGATCGGCGCAGTCTGGCGCATCGATCCGTCCCCGAACCACTGCGGCCCGTGTGGCGTGGCGATCACCTGCGCCGGAAACACGAAGGGAATGGCAGACGAAGCCATCAGATGCGCCAGCGTCAGGTTGCAGCGCACGGCATGACGCTGTGAGCGTTCCCAGGGCGCGGCCTCTTGCGCCGACTGGTAGAAGGTCACGTGAAGGCCGGTGCTGTAGCTGGAGGTGCTGACCGCCAGCGCATGCAGATGGCCCGCCTCGATCAGACCGGGCAGGCGGCTGAAGTCCACCCATTGCTGGATGAACTCGGCGAGTGGCGAGTTGTCGAGCAGCGAGCGTGGCTTCTCGCGCCGCCAGCGTGCGATCAGCCAGCCGACCGACAGCATGGTCAGCCAGCGCGCGCCGCTGCGGATCACGCCCAGTGAATCGGTGCGATAAACCTGCTCGACGCGCGAGTTGAACCAGACATTGACGAGTTGCGAGACTGCCTTGTCGAAATCATCGGCGCCCGAGGCCAGCACGGCCGCATTGAGCGCCCCTGCAGAGGTTCCCGCGATCACCGGGAAGGGATTGTCTGAGGGCAGACCCGCCTGGCGGCGGATCCGGCTGATGGCGCGCAGCACGCCCACCTGGTAGGCGGCGCGCGCGCCACCGCCGGTGAGGATCAGACCCGTGACTGCTGGCTTCGACATCGTCGATCAACTCTATGCCGCGGTACCCCGGGGGCAAAGCCGCATTTGCCCGGGGAAAGCGGCTCAAACCGCCCACACGAGCGCAAAGGCCGGGCAGGGACCGGTCAATCGCGCCCGTGGCCGCGCCCATGGTCCGGGCCGCGGCCCATCTCGGGGCCGTAGCTGCGTCCGTGGTCTTCGTGGCGCTCACGACCGTACGGCCTCACCACATTCTGGTGATACCACTGATCCTCGACGAAATAGACCGGTGCGCCGCAGGCGTTGTAGCGCCCGCAATGCTTGCGCCAGTTGCGCCGATGGCCAGGGGGCACCCAGAGATAGACCGGCTGAATGACCGGGCCGCGAACCGGGCGGATCAGCACCGGTTGCTGCACCACCAGGGCGGGCTGGGGATGGTGGCCGATGTCGACACGACCATAGACACCCGGTTGGCTGAAGCCGATGGAAACACCGACATCAAGCGCCAGGGCAGCTGGGCCGACCACAGCCAGTGCAGTACCGAGCAGTGCGCCGCGGATCAGAGTTTGAGTAGTCATGCCAGCACAACGGCAGGGGCGCCCTGCCCGTTGTCAGGCCTGACCGCACATTCACCATTGATTACAGCTTGCCACTCATTCGTAGACGATCCGGGCCTCACCGCCCTGGGCGATCTGGCGCCACAAGGCCAGTGCCTCGTCGCTGGGCCAGAACTTGCCCTTCTCGCCCAGATCCAGTTCGGCGACCGCGTCATCGCGCTGGATGCGGATGCGCACGCCCAGGCCGTGCACCTGGCTGACCTCGTCGCTGATCTGCAACCTGGCTGGGTGGTTGCTCACCAGCTCCGACACGGGGGCGTTGGGTGAAGCCAGCACCATCGCCAGATGTCGCCCGAAGCGGGCGCGTGCACCGGCCAGGTCCCAGACCTGCGCCATGGTCAGGCGCAAGCCGCCCGAGAACCGGTCGGGTTGCACCTTGCCTTGCACGATGATCAGCGCATCGTCCTTGAGCAAGTCACGGTTCGCATCGAGCAGCTCCTCATTGGCCACGGCCTCGATCGGCTCGCTGTTGTCATCGAGCTTGAAAATGCCGACGCGACCACGCTGCCCGTTGATGACGCGGAGATCGCTGACGATGCCGGCCAGCACCTGCGGCTCGCGCGAGTCGATCAGATCCACGATCCGCCGACGGCAGAACTTGCGCACCTCTTCCTCGTCCTCGTCAAACAAGTGTCCCGACAGGTAGAAGCCGATGGCGGCCTTCTCCAGGGTCAGGCGCTCGCGGATGCTCCAGGGCTCGGCCGGCACCAGCGGCGGCTCCTGGGTGTGGGATCCATGGGCACTGTCGCCGTCGGCAAAATCGAACAAGCCGCCCTGGTTGGCATGCGCCGCCTGGGTCTCAGCCCAGTCAAACGCCAGGCCCACGCTGGCCAGCAAGGACGAACGCCCCTCGACGCCCGCAACGCCCGAGGCCTGGGCGGGGTACAGGCTGTCAAAGGCACCTGCCTTGATCAAGGCCTCGACCACCCGCTTGTTGACCCGCCCCTTGTCCACCCGGCTGCAGAAGTTGAACAGGCTGGTGAATGGGCCATCGGCCTCGCGCGCCGCCGCAATCGCCTCGATCGCACCCTGCCCCGTGCCCTTGATGGCCCCCAGACCGTAGCGGATCAGCTTGCGTCCTGCCAAGCCCGGCATGGGCTCAAAGCGGTACACGCCGCTGTTCACATTGGGCGGCTCGAACTCCAGCTTGAAG
>CALRVU010000485.1:0-3454 GCA_943371685.1 Bordetella parapertussis
TTCAATGGCCAGGCCTGCATGGTGATCGGCCAGCAGAAGGGTCGTGACACCAAGGAGCGCGCCGTGCGCAACTTCGGCATGCCGCGTCCCGAGGGCTATCGCAAGGCCTTGCGCATGATGAAGCTGGCGGAGAAGTTCGGCTTGCCGGTCTTCACCTTCGTGGACACCCCCGGCGCCTATCCGGGCATCGGCGCTGAGGAACGCGGGCAGTCCGAGGCCATTGGCCGCAACATCTTCGAGATGGCACAGCTGGAGGTGCCGATCATCACCACCATCATTGGTGAGGGCGGCTCCGGTGGTGCGCTGGCCATCAGCGTGGGTGACCAGATGCTGATGCTGCAGTTCGCCGTCTACTCGGTCATTTCGCCCGAGGGTTGCGCGTCCATCCTCTGGAAGACCGCCGAGCGGGCTTCTGATGCCGCCGAAGCGCTGGGCATCACGGCTCACCGCCTGAAGGCACTGGGCCTGGTCGACAAGATCGTCAGCGAGCCGGTGGGTGGCGCTCATCGCGACCCCAAGCAGATGGCATCGCAGCTCAAGCGCGGCCTGGTTGATGCCCTGCGCCAGGTCTCCGATCTGTCCATCGAGGACCTGATCGAGCGTCGCTATCAGCGTCTCAAATCCTACGGCCGCTTCACCGACACGACTGCTCGCTGAGCCTCACCCTTGAGCGCCGACCCTCAGGCGCCTGCGGTGCCTGAAGTGGTGGCGGTCGCCATCAGTGGCGGCCGTGACTCCACGGCCTTGCTGCATGCGGTGTTGCGGGCCTGCCGTGGCAGCGCTGTTCAAGTTCAGGCCCTGCATGTCCACCATGGCTTGATGTCCGAGGCTGACGACTGGGTTCGTCACCTGGAGCGTCAGTGCCGCCGATGGCGATCGCGCATTCATCCGCTGTTGAGCCTGCAGGTCGAGAGGCTGACGGACCGGCCGGGTGCCGGAGAGAGTGTTGAGGCCTGGGCACGCCAGCAGCGCTATGCCGCACTGGCGCGGATGGCCCGTCAGGTCGGCGCCGCCCATGTCTTGCTGGCACATCACCGAACCGACCAGGCGGAGACTGTTCTGCTGCAGGCCTTGCGGGGAGGCGGTGCGGCAGGCTTGTCAGCCATGCCGGGGGTGATGCAGCGAGACGGGCTGCACTGGCACCGGCCATGGTTGAGCTGGCCGGCATCTGCGGTGGCGGCCTATGCGGCTCGCTTTCGTCTGTCCTGCATCGAAGACCGCAGCAATGCCGATCCGCGGTTTGACCGGAATCGCTTGCGCCATCAAGTCATGCCGGTCTTGCGGCAAGGCTTTCCGCAGTGCGAGCGGAGCTTGCAGCAGGTTGCTGCCCACGCCCAGGCCGCTCAGGCACTGATCGCAGAAATTGCGTCGCTCGACGCCTCCAAACTGCAGGACGGATCCGGACGCTTGTTGCGCAGTGCCTGGCTGCGCTTGAGTCCGGCTCGCCAGCGCTTTGCACTCCAGCACTGGTTGCAGCAGTTCGAGCCCTTGTCGGGGCTGCCCGAGTCGCTGCTGTCACGGCTCCTGCATGAGTTGCCCAGTGCCTGCAATGGATCGCAGTGGCCCCTCGGTGACGGATGGACACTCGGGCTGCACCGTGATGGGCTGGCTCGTCTGCAGCTTGCTCCAGTGCGCGCGCAACTTGAAGCGTCGTGTGTGCAGCTGAGTGTTTGCGGCCCGGGACGCTACCCCGTGCCTGCTTGGGGTGGTGCGCTGGAGGTCGAGCGCAGCCAGCAGGGCGGCGTGGCTGACCGTTGGCTCTCGGACATCCGCTTGCGCAGTCGCCAGGGCGGGGAGCAGTTCCAGACCGCTCCCGATCGTCCTGCCCGGTCCTTGAAAAAGCAGTTTCAGGCCGCTGGCGTGGCCGCCTGGGCGCGCCATGCGCCGCTGATCTTCGGCGTCATGGCCTCCGGGACCGCCGAGTCTGCCTCAGAGTGTCTGCTGCTGGTTCCTGGCCTGGGTCTGGATGCCCGCGCGCTGGCGGCCGCTGGCGAGCCGCAATGGGCTTTGCGCTGGATTGCCGAGCAGGATGCCGAGTCCGGCACATGAGTGTTTTGGGGTCTGCAAAGTGTTAGACCTTAGAATCTAGGGTTTGCACGCTGTTCAAACGTGTGCATCAAGCGGATTCAACCCACTCTTTTGCAGTTGCTGACCCATGGCTTTGATAGTTCACAAATACGGCGGGACGTCGATGGGCTCGACCGAGCGCATCCGCAACGTTGCCAAGCGAGTTGCCAAATGGGCGCGTGCCGGTCACCAGTTGGTGGTGGTGCCTTCGGCCATGAGCGGCGAGACCAATCGCTTGCTGGGCCTGGCCAAAGAGCTCTCGCCGGCGAACCACACGCCGGAGATGCTCCGCGAACTCGACATGATTGCCTGCACCGGCGAGCAGGTGTCGGTCGGCTTGCTGGCCTTGGCCTTGCAGCAGGAAGGCATGCAAGCGGTCAGCTACAGCGGTTGGCAAGTTCCGATCAAGACCGATTCGGCTTTCACCAAGGCCCGCATCCAGAGCATCGACGATGAACGCGTGCGGGCGGATCTGGCGGCCGGCAAGGTGGTGGTCATCACCGGTTTCCAAGGCGTGGACGAGGACAACAACGTCACCACGCTGGGTCGTGGCGGCTCCGACACCTCGGCCGTGGCGATTGCTGCTGCGATGAAGGCCGCCGAGTGCCTGATCTACACCGACGTGGATGGTGTGTACACCACCGATCCACGCATCGTTCCCGAGGCCCGGCGCCTGCACACGATCAGCTTCGAGGAAATGCTGGAGATGGCCAGCCTCGGCTCCAAAGTGCTGCAGATCCGCTCGGTGGAATTCGCTGGCAAGTACCGCGTGCCGCTGCGCGTCCTGTCGAGCTTCACCCCCTGGGACATCAACATCGACGAAGAAGCCAAGTCGGGCACCCTGATCACATTCGAGGAAGACGAAAAAATGGAACAAGCCGTTGTCTCGGGCATCGCATTCAACCGCGACGAAGCCAAGGTCACCGTCATGGGCGTGCCCGACAAGCCTGGCATTGCCTATCAGATCCTGGGTGATGTGGCCGAAGCCAACATTGACGTGGATGTGATCATCCAGAACGTGTCCCATGACGGCAAGACTGACTTCTCGTTCACGGTCCACCGCAACGACTACCAGCGCACGCTCGACCTGCTGAAGTCCAAGGTGCAGCCGGCCACCGGTGCTGCCCAAGTGCTTGGTGACGCCAAGATCTGCAAGGTGTCAATCGTCGGCATCGGCATGCGCAGCCATGTGGGCGTGGCCAGCAAGATGTTCCGCACGCTGAGCGAAGAGGGCATCAACATCCAGATGATCACCACCAGCGAAATCAAGACCTCGGTGGTGATCGATGAGAAGTACATGGAGCTGGCCGTGCGTGCACTGCACAAAGCTTTCGATCTGGATTCATCAAATTCACCGATCAGCGAAAACATGAGCTGATTTCTGGCT
>CALRVU010000486.1:0-3444 GCA_943371685.1 Bordetella parapertussis
GCTGCGCTCGGAGGCTTCCAGGGCCAGCAGAAAGGCATCGCAGTTCTCGCCGATGGCGCGCAACTCATCAAGCTCGGCGTCCAGCCCGGTGGCGATCACGCCGCCATCGCGCAGCAGCACGGCGGGCTCTTCGGCAATGGCCCGGCCCAGCAGCTCGGCCCAGCGCGGGTCCGGGGTCAGGTGGGTGTGAAGCCTGTCGAGCAAGGCACTGCCCTGCGGTGCCAAGGCGCGCAGGGCGGGCATCTGGGCCAGGGTCTGGCGCAAGCCGGACAGCTCGCGTGGCCGCACCTGCCGCAGCGCGATCCGGGCGCTTATCCGCTCGACATCGCTGATGCCGCGCAGCGCCTCACGCAGACCCTCGAAGCCTTCTGCCTGCAGCTGGGCGATGGCGGCATGGCGGGCGCTGGCGGCGTTGCGGGCCCGTGCGGGTGTGGTCAGCCACTGGCGCAGCGCCCGGCTGCCCATGCCGGTGCGGCAGGTGTCCAGCAGAGACAGCAGCGTGGGCGCCGACTCGCCGCGCAAAGTCTCGGTCAGCTCAAGGTTGCGGTGGGTGGCCGGCGGCAGGGCCAGCAGCTCGCTGCTGCGCTCCACCCGCAGGCTGTCCACATGGGCCAGGGCCCGGCCCTGGGTGTGCTCGGCATAGGTCAGCAAGGCGCCGGCGGCGGCATGGGCCGCATCCAATTCTTCAGCGTTGTAGCCGCTCAAGCCGGCCACCCGCAGTTGCGCGCACAGCTTGCGCACGCCCAGCGCTTTGTCAAACTGCCAAGCCGGACGGGCCGTGATGGCGGCGCGGCTCTGCGTCAGGCCGGCCGGTTGGGTGTCGCGGTCGATCAGGATCTCGGCCGGTGCCAGCCGCGCCAGCCAGCTGGGCAGTTCGCGCTCGCTGCATTCGGCCAGGCCCAGTTGACCGCTGGACAGGCCCAGCCAGGCCAGACCCAGCGCGTTGCGTTGCTTCGAGATCGCCAGCAGCAGCGTGTCGGCCCGGTCGTTGAGCAGCTCGCTGTCGGTCACGGTGCCGGGCGTCACCACCCGCACCACCTTGCGCTCCACCGGCCCCTTGGCGGTGGCCACGTCGCCCACCTGCTCGGCCACGGCCACTGACTCGCCCAGTTTGAGCAAGCGGCCCAGATAGCCCTCGACCGAATGCACCGGCACGCCGGCCATCACCACTGGCTCGCCAGCGCTCTGGCCCCGGGTGGTCAGGGTGATGTCGAGCAGGCGGTGGGCCTTGCGAGCGTCGTCGAAGAACAGCTCGTAGAAGTCGCCCATGCGGTAGAACAGCAGGGTTTCCGGAAAGTCAGCCTTGAGCCGGAAATACTGCGCCATCATCGGCGTGTGCGCCGAGTAGTCCTGTGCGGACTTCGATTCGGTACCTTCAAGCTGGTGCGGCGCTTTGTCGAGCATGAAGAGGGGGCAGCCCGGGGCTGCAGCTGGCCGAAAGGCTGAGGTTAGAACGGAGCGTCGTCTTGATCGCCTTGGGTGGGCGCCATCCCGGATGGGTCAGCGTTCGGGACAGCGGGCGTGTCCACCGGCGTTGCAGTCTTGCGCGGCAGGCGGATGGCCTTGCGAGCCTTGGGGGCGGCGACGGCCTGGCCTTCGGCATTCACGCTGTCGAGCACCAGCTCGGTGGCGTCCTTGGCCCTGGCGGCGGCCTTGGCCGCGCTGATCTTCATCAGCTCTTCGTCATTGGTCAGGATGCGGGTGTAGGGCGCCAGCAGCGGCACCAGCTGGCCGTAGATCTTGGGTGATCCGGCGACGATCTCGCGCTGGTAGAGGAAGTCGGCCTCGCCGGTGAAGTTGCCGACCAGGCCACCGGCCTCGGTCACGATCAGCGAGCCGGCGGCGATGTCCCAGGGGTGCAAACCGGTCTCGAAGAAGGCGTCGTAGTGGCCAGCGGCCACGTAGCACATGTCGAGCGCGGCAGCGCCCGGGCGGCGCAGGCCGGCGCACAGCGGCATCACCGCTTCCATGATCTTCAGGTAGCGCTGGAAATTGTCGCCCTTGCGGAAGGGGAAGCCGGTGCCGATCAGCGAGTCCGACATGCGGGTGCGCTTGGACACGCGGATGCGCTTGTCGTTCAGGTAGGCGCCGCGGCCGCGCGATGCCATGAACAGGTCGTTGCGGGTCGGGTCATAGACCACGGCTTGCTCGACCTTGCCGCGGAAGGCCAGGGCGATGGAGACGCAGTAGAACGGAAAGCCGTGGATGAAGTTGGTGGTGCCGTCGAGCGGATCGATGATCCAGACGAAGTCGCTGTCCTGGGCGCCGTACTCACGGCCCGATTCTTCGGCCAGGATGCCGTGGCCCGGATAGGCTGTCAGCAGCGTCTCGATGATGATCGCCTCGGCCGCCTGATCGACTTCGGTGACGAAGTCGTTGGGGCTCTTGGTGTTGACCTTCAGGATGTCCAGGTCCATCGAGGCGCGATTGATGATCGCCCCCGCAGCGCGGGCCGCCTTGATGGCGATGTTGAGCATGGGATGGAGCGACTGGGACATGGTGGCAACCTGCAGGTGAAGCATGCTGCTGCGCGGGTGGCGCGTGCAGCGGGGGGCTTGTGGGGCACGGGCACCGATGCACCCGGTGCCCTTGGAGGACCTGAGTGCCTCGGCCGGAGCTCAAGGCGATATGACGGCGAAAAAAGAGCGCGGCGGCGGACAATGGGCATTCGCACCACACCGCCAAACAACCTGCCATTCTAGCCGTGCTGCCTGATCTGTCATGACATCTGCTTCTCTCAAGGCCGCAAACCCTGTGGCAAACGACGCGAATCTGCCGCGCTTCGTCCTGATCAACACCGGCCACCCGGGCAATGTGGGCGCAGCAGCCCGGGCCATGAAAGTCATGGGTTTTCGCGATCTGGTGCTGGTGGCGCCCCATGTGGCTGACGCCGTCAGCCACCCCGATGCCCTGGCCATGGCCACTGGCGCCAGTGATGTGCTGGCGCAGGCCCGCGTGGTGGCCACCCTGACCGAGGCGCTCGAAGGCATCAGCCATGCCTGCGCCACGGCCATGACGCCGCGCGACTTCGGCCCGCCCACGTTCGCACCCCGACCACATTTCGAGCAGCTCGTGGGCCAGGCCCAGCGGGTTGCCTTCGTGTTCGGCAACGAGCGCTTCGGCATGGCCAATGACGACGTGTACCGCTGCCACGCCTGCCTGTCGATTCCGTCCGACCCCGATTTCGGCTCGCTCAATCTGGCGCAGGCGGTGCAGGTGCTGGCCTATGAGTGGCGCCAGGCCTTGGGCGGCTATGCGGTGGTCGAGCGCACGGCGCCGCTGCAGTTTGCCGATGTGGCGGCGGTCCATGGCCTGTTGGCGCATTGGCAGCAGGCGCTCGAGCAGATCGAGTTTCTGGACCCGGCCAAGCCGCGCAAACTGATGCCCCGGCTCAATCAATTGGCCAACCGGGCGGTGCTGACCAACGAAGAAGTGCACATCCTG
>CALRVU010000487.1:0-3444 GCA_943371685.1 Bordetella parapertussis
CCGCCGGCTGGAACCTCGTTCTGCCAAGCTGATCAGGGGCGAGGAGTACACAAAGCGAACCCGTACGACGGGTGGTGTAGGTGCAGGGCGCTGGAAACGCAGCCGCCTGGGCTGCCCAGACCGTTTCCCCTCGCGAACTCTGGCAAACTCGCGCGCTCTTCGCAGACTCTTTCCTGACCGTCTTGGACAAAATTCTTCTGCAGATCGCCGGCGAACTGAAGGTTCGGCCCGCGCAAATCGAGGCTGCCGTCAACCTGCTCGACGGTGGCGCCACGGTTCCTTTCATTGCCCGTTACCGCAAAGAGGTGACGGATGGTCTGGACGACATCCAGCTGCGTGAGCTGGAAAGCCGGCTCGGCTACCTGCGCGAGCTGGAGGATCGGCGCGAGGCGGTGCTCAAGAGCATCGAGGAGCAGGGCAAGCTGACGCCGGCGCTGCGCGATGCCATCAACGCGGCGCCGACCAAGCAGGAGCTGGAAGACCTGTACCTGCCCTACAAGGTCAAGCGTCGCACAAAGGGCCTGATCGCCCGCGAGGCCGGGCTGGAGCCCCTGGCCGACCGCCTGTTTGCCGATCCGTCGCTGGACCCGCTGACCCAGGCCCAGGCTTTTGTGGATGGCTACGAGGGCGGGGTGGCCAAGCTGGCCGAGGCCGGCTTTGTCGATGCCTTTGCGGTGCTGGACGGCGTGCGCGATCTGCTGTCGGAGCGCTGGGCCGAGGACGCCGCCCTGGTGGGCAAGCTGCGCGAATGGTTGTGGGCCGAGGGCCTGCTGCGCTCCAAGCGGGTGGAGTCGGTCGACGAGAACAACCCGGATGCGGCCAAGTTCCGCGACTACTTTGACTACGACGAGCCGATCCGGACCGTGCCCAGCCACCGCGCGCTGGCCGTGTTCCGCGGCCGCACGCAGGAGTTTCTGGAAGCCAAGCTGGTGCTGGACGAAGAGATCGTGCCGGGCCAGCCCAGCCTGGCCGAGGGCCGCATTGCCGGCCACCTGGGCTGGCGCCACGGCAAGCGGGCAGGGGACGAGTTGATCCGCAAAACGGTGGCCTGGACCTGGAAGGTCAAGCTGTCGATGAGCCTGGAGCGGGACCTGTTCGGCCGCCTGCGCGAAGACGCCGAGAAAGTCGCCATCAAGGTGTTTGCCGAGAACCTGCGCGACCTGCTGCTGGCCGCACCGGCCGGCAAGCGGGTGGTGATGGGCCTGGACCCGGGCATCCGCACCGGCGTCAAGGTGGCGGTGGTGAGCGACACCGGCAAGGTGCTGGACACCCACACCGTCTACCCGCACGAGCCGCGCAAGGACTGGGAAGGCTCCATCCACACCCTGGGCCGCCTGTGCGCCACCCACGGCGTCAACCTGATCGCCATCGGCAATGGCACGGCCAGCCGCGAGACCGACAAGCTGGCCGCCGACCTGATCAAGCGGATCCAGCAACTGGCCCCAGGCACCCACATCGAGAAGGTGGTGGTCAGCGAGGCCGGTGCCTCGGTCTACTCGGCCTCCGAGTTCGCCTCCAAGGAGCTGCCCGATCTGGACGTGAGCCTGCGCGGCGCGGTGTCCATCGCCCGCCGGCTGCAGGATCCGCTGGCCGAGCTGGTCAAGATCGACCCCAAGAGCATCGGCGTGGGCCAATACCAGCACGACGTGAACCAGAGCGAGCTGGCCAAGACGTTGGATGCGGTGGTGGAAGATTGCGTCAACTCGGTGGGCGTGGACCTGAACACCGCCTCGGCGCCCTTGCTGGCCCAGGTCTCGGGCCTGAGCAATACCGTGGCCGGCAGCATCGTGCGCTGGCGCGAGGCCAATGGCCGCTTCCTCAACCGCCAGCAGTTGCTGCAGGTCAGCGGCCTGGGGCCCAAGACCTTTGAACAGGCGGCGGGCTTTCTGCGCATCCGCGGTGGTGACAACCCGCTGGACCTGTCGGGTGTGCACCCCGAAACCTATCCGGTGGTCGAGAAGATCATCAGCGCGGCCGGCCGGCCGGTGCAAGACCTGATCGGCAACAGCGATGTGCTGCGCAAGCTGCGCCCCGAGGCCCTGGCCGACGAGCGCTTTGGCGCGATCACCGTCAAGGACATCCTGGTTGAGCTGGAAAAGCCCGGTCGCGATCCGCGGCCGGACTTCAAGGTGGCGCGCTTCAACGACGACGTCGAAGACATCAAGGACCTGCAGCCCGGCATGACGCTGGAGGGCACGGTCAGCAATGTGGCCCAGTTCGGCGCCTTCATCGACCTAGGCGTGCACCAGGACGGCCTGGTGCATGTGAGCCAGCTGTCCAACAAGTACGTGACCGACGCGCGCGAGATCGTCAAGACCGGCGACGTGGTCAAGGTCAAGGTGCTGGAGGTGGACTTGGCGCGCAAACGCATCTCGCTGACCATGAAGCTGGACACTCAGGCGGTGCCCAAGGGTCAGGCCGGGCGGGGCGACAACAGCTACCAGCCGGCCAGCCGGGGCGAGCGGGCCGGTGCCAGCCGGCATGGCGGCCACGGTGGTGGTTCGGGCGGCGGCCAAGCCGCATCGGCGCCGGCCGGCGGCGCCATGGCGGCGGCCTTCGCCAAGCTCAAGCGATGAGCGCCCTGCGGCTGCTGGCCGGCCCGCGGGCGCTCCAGCACCTGCGCCAGCACGGCTTGCGGCCGCAGGACGTGCGGGTGATGCCGGCGGCCGCCGGCGGGCCCAAGGGGCTGATCCTGGGGCCGCTGGATGCCTATCTGTTTGGCCAGTGGCTGCCGCAGTCCGGCCAGAGCGTGCATCTGCTGGGCGCGTCCATCGGGGCCTGGCGCATGGCGGCGGCCTGCATGGCCGATCCGCTGACGGCCTTGCAGCGCCTCACGGACGACTACATCCGGCAGGACTATGCGCATGAGCCGGGCAAGGCGCCCAGCCCGGCGCTGGTCAGCCAGATGTTTGCGCAAACCCTGGAACAGCACTTTGGCGGCCGCGAGGCCGAACTGCTGAACAACCCTCGCTACCGCCTGCATGTGTTTGCCAGCCACGGCCTGCGCTGGCTGAGCCGCGAGGCCCGTGGCCTGACGGCGCTGGGCTATGGCGCGGCGTACTTTGCCAATCTGCGCTCGCGGCCGGCACTGGGCCGCTGGCTGGAGCGGGTGGTGTTCTCGGACCCCCGCGAGCCGCTGCCGCTGGCCTTGAACGATTTTCCCGGCTGCACGGTGGCGCTGTCGGCGGCCAATCTGGCGCCGTCGGTGCTGGCCAGTTGCACCATTCCGTTCTGGTTGTCGGCCGTGCATGACATCCCGGGCGCGCCGCGTGGCGCTTATTGGGACGGCGGTCTGACCGACTACCACCTGCACCTGCCCTACAACACCATGGCCGACGGGCTGGTGCTGTATCCGCACTTCCAGTCCAGCGTCGTGCCGGGCTGGCTGGACAAGGCCTTGCGCCACCGCCACCGGGCCACGCCAGCGCTGGACAACATGGTGCT
>CALRVU010000488.1:0-3426 GCA_943371685.1 Bordetella parapertussis
GCGGTGGTCGGAATCGGCATACACCGGCAGGGCCATGCGCCCGGCACGCCAGACGGTGGAGGCCGGGCCTTGCCAGTCCACGGTGGCCCAGGTCAGCGTGGCCTCGGCATGTCGCTCGAACCGGCGCATGAGCACACCTTGGATCATGCCGTGGAGGCCGGGCAGGGGGCGCAGGTCCAGTTGCAGGCCGAGGTTGCTGTCCACCTCGGCATCGACCCGCGGCCCGTCCGTGCGCGCGGTCTGGCCGTCGCGGTGGAAGTGCGCCTGCGCTGAGTCGCTGACCACGGCGCCCAAGGTGCCAAAGCCCGAGGCTTGCCAGGGCGGCGCGTCCGCGTCGTCGGATGGCTCGAGGCCCAAGGCGGGCCCGGCGCTCAGGGCCAGCAGCAGCGGCACGGTCCATGCGGGCCGGGATGTCGGACGGTTCATCGGGCCGGTGTCCTTTCGGGGCAGGCGGGAGCCTGCCATTTGACCCGAGCGCAGCCGCATCGACCAAGGCTTGTGTCATGTAAAGCTGAGTTCACATTGGAGACGAAGCCCCCCGATTGCGGGATGGTCAAGCGAGATACACCACCTTACAAAGCGAATGGCCACCCACCCCAACCGGAGCTCGTCATGAACCTCATCCCATCGATTCCCTGTGCCGCCCTGGCAGCCTTGGTGCTGTCCGGGCCCGCCCTGGCGGCTGAAGACCGCTTCAGCACCGAGCAGTTGCGCAGCATGTCGCCAGCCGCCCTGCGCACGCTGATGCAGCAGACCGTGGCTGCGCAGCGCCTTCGCGCCACAGCCCTGCCGCCCGTGGCCCAGGCCGATGGCCCGGACCTGACGCCGCCGGTGCTGACCCGGTTCGAACCCCTGGGCACGGTCAACGTGGCCAAGGCACCCAGCCAGATCCGGGTCAGTTTTGGCGCCACGGACGACAGCTCGGGCCTGCGCAACTTCTTTGCCTATGCGGTCGGCCCGGCCGGGCAGATCGTCTACACCTACCATGACGCTGGCTATCCGACCCAGCACTACACCGCCAAGGCCACCAACTATGACCTGACGGCCGCGACCTATCTGGCCGAAGGCAGCTATCAGTTCATGTACGCCAGCATCACGGACACGGCGGGCAACACCCAGGTCTATGACACGGCGACGCTGGCGTCGATGGCCAACACCTCCTTCACCATCAAGAACAATCAGGGCTATGACGCCATCGCGCCGCAACTGACGGCCGGCCGGGTGCTGACGCCCAAGGTGTCGCTGTCGCGGCCCAAGCAGGGCACCAGCGTGCCGAAGTTCGCTGGCGTCGAGTTGACGGTATCCGACTCGGCGGAGTCCAAGGTGTCCGGTCTGGGGGCGGCCGAAGCGGTGTTCTGCACCCTCAACGGCAGCAACTGCATCAGCCTGACGGCCCGGCGCGAGGCCGTGGGCGCAGCCAGCACGGTGGTGGATGCAGGGTTCCAGGTGTCACCCGAGCTGGTGGCCGGCAGCTACCACCTCAACACCCTGAGCCTGTTCGATCACGCAGGCAACCAGCGTGTCTATCGCAGCAGCGTCTTTGGCGGCCCCGATGACCTGAGCGCCGTGTTCCCGGCCAGCATCATCAAGCTGGTGCCTTGAGCGTTGCCGGACGGTCCCAGTAGAACACCTCCTCCAGCGGCTTCTGCAAGACCTCGGCGATGCGCAGGGCGCACTCGAGGCTGGGCGAGTACTTGCCCGCCTCGATGGCAGCCACGGTCTGCCGCGTGACACCGATGCGTTCGCCCAGCTCGGCCTGGGTCATCTCGCCCGCCAGAAAGCGCAGGGTCCGCATCTGGTTGACCAGCCGCCGAGGCTCAGTCATGCCCGCCCCGGCGATAGGCCAGCAGCATCATGCCGTAGCGCACGACTTCGGCGGCGACGATGGCCAGGAAGGCGGCGTGGACCAGCTGCCAGCCCGATTTGCTGAAGGGCATGACGAAGCCGACCACGATCATGCCGGCCATCAGCACCAGGTAGGCCACACTCGATGAATGCCGCTCGATGTGCTGATCACGTTCGTCACCCTCGAACCGGCTGGGCTCATCCGCGGAGGTGGACGGCAGGAACCGGGCTGCCAGCGCCACCACAGCCAATGCCGACAGTGCGGCGGCCAGCAGGCCGATGCGGGCCAGCGGAGACGGGTCCCCGGCACGCTCCGCAGCCGCCACGGCCATGAAGTACAGCAGGGGAACCACGATCAAGCCGAGCAGCCAGGCCCAGGCGAAGCGTTCTCGTTTCAACATGTGCAGCGACCTTTCCAGTGGGTTGATGTAAAGAATATTTAACATCGAGTCGATGATACATGACATCTTGGTGCGGTGGAGGGGGCGTGGTAGCGTCTCGGGCACCTGTGAGCCAACTTCCCTGTGAGCATGTGCCGCAACATCAAGACCCTGTTCAATTTCGAGCCTCCGGCGACCGAGCTGGAGATCCGCGATGCGTCGCTGCAGTTCGTCCGCAAGCTCAGCGGCTTTGCGGTTCCGTCCAAGGCCAATGAGGCCGCCTTTGACGCTGCCGTGGAGGAAGTAGCGGCCAGTGTGCGTCGCTTGATCCAGGGTCTGGCCACCTCGGCCGAGCCCAAGTTGCGCGAGGTGGAGGCCGCCAAGGCCAGGGCGCGGTCTGCCCAGCGCTTCGGGCGCCCTGCGCCATGACGGCCAAACCCCGCGAGGTGGTGCCGCCTGAGGGCAGCCTGATCGCCCGCGGCTTGCCCGGAGCGAGTTTCTGTGACGCCTGGGCGGTGCGGGCGGGCGAGCCGGCGCTGTCGGCCTTGGGGCAGTTTCTGAAGGCAGTCCGGTTCACGCCGGGCTGGGTGTCGGCCTGCATGTCGCTGCGCAACCAGCTGGTGTCACGGCTCGGCCTGAAGGACCTGGGGGCGCTATCGGCCTTGGCCCATGGCAAGGCCGAGGGTGACTACCGGCCGGGTGACCGTGTGGGCATCTTCACCTTGTTCGAGAACACCCCCGATGAGGTGCTGCTGGGCGACCGCGACCGGCATCTGGATGTCACCTTGTCGGTGCACAAGGCGCCGGATGCCGAGCCGGGCCAGATCGTGGTCACGATCACCACCGTGGTCCAGGTCCACAACATCTGGGGCCGCATCTACATGATCCCCGTCACCCCGATGCACCGGCTCATCGCGCCCAGCGTGTTGCGGGCGGTGGCGAGATCGTCAGAGGCGCCGGTGGATTTGGCCCCCTGAGCGCAGCCGGGGCAGGGCAGGCACAATCAGACCTTTGCCGCCCGAGGATTTCCCTCCAGTTGCGCGGCCCAGATCCCACCGCATGCCTGATACCCCGACCCCTGTTCTTCGTCTGCCCCAGTCGCGCCACGCCGAGCGCAAGCCCGCGCACATCACGCCGGAGCAGCTGGAGCGGGTGCGGCAGGCGGCCTACAACCTGCCCCAGGTGGTCAAGCCGGCCGACT
>CALRVU010000489.1:0-3426 GCA_943371685.1 Bordetella parapertussis
CGGCCAACTGATAGGCCATGACCTTGGGAATGGGCAACTTGGCCATCGCTTCGTCCAGTGCCTTCTGCAAGCCCTCAGCCAGGCTGACGCCGGGCACCAAGCTGTCCATGAACAGGGCTTCGGCTTTGCCATCCGGTGCGCGCTGGAGCTGGGGCAGCACCGACGCATCGGCGCCCAGCGAGGCCAGCTTCTTGAGCAGGGCTGGCGTGGCCTGGCCGTCGGCCGTCAGGGCCACGCTGACGGGCATCAGCTTCTGCAGCACCGAGCGGTCGGCGGCCTTGTCGGCCACGGCCGCCACGCTGACGGCCAGCCGGCGCGGCGAGGCGAACGGCCGCACGGCCGCATCGGCGGCCGCCAGGCCCTGGGCCTTGAGGCTGGCTGCCAGCACGCCGGCAAAGGCCTCGCCCAGCTTCTTCAGCGCCTTGGGCGGCAGTTCTTCAACGAACAGTTCTACGAGCAGGTTCTGTGCAGTCATGGTCTCAAGCCGCTTTCTTGGTGGCAGCGGCCTTGTCGGCGCGGGCAGCGATCTGGGCGGTGACTTCGTCGGCCCACTCGCGCTTTGCCATCGGGAAGCCCAGCCGGGCCCGGCTGTCGAGGTAGCTCTGCGCCACGGCACGGGCCAGGTTGCGGATGCGGCCGATGTAGGCGGCGCGCTCGGTCACGCTGATCGCGCCCCGCGCGTCCAGCAGGTTGAAGGTGTGGCCGGCCTTGAGCAATTGCTCGTAGGCAGGCAGCGCCAGCTGCTGGGTCATCAGGTACTGGCTCTGCTTTTCATGGGCACCGAAGGCCTGCAGCAGGAAGTCGACGTCGCTGTGCTCGAAGTTGTAGGTCGACTGCTCGATCTCGTTCTGCAGGAACACGTCGCCGTACTTGATGTCGGGCGCGCCGTTCTGGCCGTGGGCATAGAGCAGGTCATAGACGTTCTCCACGCCCTGCAGGTACATGGCCAGCCGCTCCAGGCCGTAGGTGATCTCGCCGGTGATGGGCTTGCAGTCGATGCCGCCCACCTGCTGGAAGTAGGTGAACTGGGTGACTTCCATGCCGTTGAGCCAGACCTCCCAGCCCAGGCCCCAGCAGCCGAGCGTGGGATTTTCCCAGTCGTCTTCGACGAAGCGCACGTCGTTCTTCTTCAGATCGAAGCCCAGCGCTTCCAGCGAGCCGAGGTAGAGCTCCAGGATGTTGGCCGGCGCGGGCTTGAGGACGACCTGGTACTGGTAATAGTGCTGCAGGCGGTTGGGGTTCTGGCCGTAGCGACCATCCTTGGGACGGCGGCTGGGCTGCACATAGGCCGCACGCCAGGGCTCGGGGCCGATCGCGCGCAGGAACGTGGCGGTGTGGCTGGTGCCGGCACCGACCTCCATGTCGTAAGGCTGCAGCAGTGCGCAGCCCTGTTGGCCCCAGTAGTCCTGGAGACGGAGGATGAGTTGCTGGAATGAAAGCATGGTCGGCGGCACGCGAAAGCAGGAATCCATGGCGGGCGGAAGGCCCGACCCGGGAAGCGCTGATTCTATGTGGCCCACCGCCGTGCCAGCCGGCCCGAAACGCACAAGACCAGCACCAGCGCCCAGGCTGGCCACAGGCCAAAGGCCGCCAGCCAGCGGGCATAGGGCGTATCGCCGCTCCGGCCCTCCACCTCGACCTCCAGCACCCCAGCCGTCAGCGCGGGCAGCCGGTCGGTGACCTGTCCATGGTGGTCGATGGCGGCGGTGGCGCCGGTGTTGGTGGCACGCACCAGCGGGCGCTGGAACTCGAGGCTGCGCATGCGAGAGAACTGCAGGTGCTGATCCTGGATCATCCAGGCGCCGAACCAGGCCAGATTGCTGGCGTTGGCCATGACCGTGGCCGACTGCGCGCCGACCATGCTGCGGGCAAAGTCCTCGCCGAACAGGTCTTCGTAGCAGATCAAGGGCCGGATGCGCTGGCCGGCCACCGTGAACAGCGCCTCGCTGCGGCCATGGGCCTGGTCGCCCAGCGGGATCTGCATCAGGTCGACAAACCAGCGGAAACCCGGCGGCACATACTCGCCAAACGGCAACAAGTGGCGCTTGCCATAGCGGTAGAAATCGGCCGTGTCATGGGCGGCGGCCGACACGCCGACCAGCGAGTTGACGTAGCCCTCGGCGTCATTGCCGAGAAACGTGCCGATCAGGGCCGAGCGTTCACCCTGGACGAAAGGCGCCACCAGCGAAGCCCAATAGGCCGGATCCAGATCAGCCTGCGGCACCGGCAACACCGACTCGGGCGTGAGCACCAGCTGACCTCGCGCGGTCTGCAACTGCGCCTGCAGGGCTTGCATGTTGCCGACCATCCGGTCGGGATCGAACTTGAGGTCCTGCGCCACATTGGGCTGCAGCAGGCTGATCCGCAGGCGCCCGGCGGGCTCGGTGAAATCAGCCGGCAGGCCCAGGGCCAGCACCACCGGCGCCAGGGCCACCAGCACCGGCCAGACCGTGGCAGGCGAGGCGGGCCGGCCACCGCGCCGCTGAGTCCATTGCGCCGCCAGGGCCGTGGCCAGCGTGGCCGCCAGCACTGCCGCGCAAGCGCCGATGCCATACACGCCCAGCCAGGGCGCCAAGGCCGCCAACGGCCCGTTGGCATGGGCATAGCCCGAGGCGATCCACGGAAAGCCGGTCAAGCATTGGGCCCGGGCCAGCTCGCTGGCCAGCCAGCAACCGCCGAACAGCAGGCCGTCGGCCAGTGGCCGCCCGGTGCGCAAGACCGCCACGCCGGCCATGGCCAGGGCAGGATAGAGGGCCAGCGCTGCTGCCAGCAGAACCACGGCCAAGCCGGCCAGCGGTGCGGCCAGGCCACCAAAGTCATGCATGCTGATGTAGAGCCACCACAGGCCGGAGACCAGCCAGCCCAGACCGAAACACCAACCGGCCCAGGTGGCGCGGCGCACCGGCTGGCCCTGCACGGCCAGCGCCAGGCCGATCAAGGCCAGCAATTGCAGCGGCCAAGCGTCAAAAGGGGCAAAACTGCCGGTGTGCACGACGCCGGCCAGCAGCATCAACCCACCCAGACGCCAGCTTCCGCCCCGCAGGCCCGAACTCTCCGGCCCGGCGACCGGGCCCGCCTCAGACAAGCTCACGCTGCCAACTCGGCCGCCTGCTCCGGCGTGACCCGGCGCACCCGGAACCAGCGCACGGCGCCGCCACGGGTCAGCATCACCTGGAAGCTCAGGCCGTGCGAGTGCACAGTCTCACCCCGCCGCGGCACATGGCCGAGCTCATGGGCGATCAGGCCGCCGACCGTGTCGAAGTCCTCTTCAGGCAAGAAGAGCGCAAACACATCGTTGAAGGTCGCGATTTCGGCATCTCCGGCAACGCGGTAGCTGCCGTCGGCCAGGGTGTAGATGCCACTCGGGGCATCGGCATCGTCGAACTCGTCTTCGATCTCGCCGACGATTTCTTCGAGCACGTCCTC
>CALRVU010000490.1:0-3412 GCA_943371685.1 Bordetella parapertussis
TGCAGGCGCAGCACGGCATGACGGCGATGACCGGCGATGGCATCAACGATGCACCTGCGCTGGCCCAGTCCGACATCGGCGTAGCCATGGGTGCGGCCGGCACTGATACCGCGATGGAAGCCGCAGACCTAGTGGTGATGAACGACGACTTGCGGCGCATTGCTGAGACCGTGCGCCTATCGAAGGCGACACACTCCATCCTGTGGCAGAACATCGCACTGGCGCTGGGCATCAAGGCGGTGTTCCTGGTGCTGGCGGTGTTTGGCAACGCCTCGATGTGGATGGCGGTGTTCGCCGATATGGGTGCCAGCCTGCTGGTGGTTATCAACGGGCTGCGTTTGCTGAACGCCAGGATGCAAGACCGATGACGCCCGGATCTCATCGCGCAATCGCGTTCGCTGCCGCAATGATCGAAGCCAGGAATCAGCTTGCAAGCGAGCAACCGCTGGCAGCGATATCTTTGCTGCAGCGCGCCCATGTGCTCGGACAGCGGGACTTCGGCTCCCACCTGAGAGTGCACCTGCTGATACTGCGTGCCGCCTGGGCATTGCGTGACGGCCGCGAACTGCGTGGGCAACTACTGCGCCTGGTGCTCACGCCTATCGGGCACATTAGCGGCCGCCTGCCAATAGGCAACATCGGCACATCAGACGTCAGTGCGTTCGAACCGATGGCTTTGCCGCCCGACCTGGCGAACCTGCTGCACGACCGCAAGCCCTGACAATGTCTTGACTGGCCCTTCGGCCGACACCTCAGGACAGTTAAACCACCGAGTCCGGTTGCGGTCTGTCCGCGCCTGAGGCATGCAGCAAGCTCAAGCCAATTGAGGTGACACCACCCTCAGAGCTCGCAAAAGGCTGCCCGCCGTGCATGCGTGCAATCGCAGCAACGATGGCAAGGCCCAGCCCATGGTTCTGATGAGCGCCGCTGCGTGCCCGGTCACCACGGAAGAAACGGTCGAAGAGCCGCGGCAGATGCTCAGGTTCAATGGTGGCACCTTGGTTGACAACCACCAACCGCAGCGCCCCGAGTGCTGCTTCGGCAATGTCGATGCGGATACTCGTCCCACGGTCGGCGTAGCGCGTGGCGTTGGCCACCAAATTGGACAGGGCGCGTTGAAGCAGCTGCAGGTCGAACTCTCCGGCGGCGTCGCCGACCACTTCGACACGGAGACCGGCCTCATCTAACGCAGCATCGTGGTACTCAGCCACACGCCACGCCAGCGCGGCCAAGCTGGCCGTGGCCACACGGCGGGCCGAACTTCCACGATCAGCCTGCGAAAGAAAAAGCATGTCCTGCACAATGCCCGCAAGGCGATGCAGCTCCTCCAGGTTCGATCCGAGCACATCACGCAACTCATCGGCATCACGGGCCTTGCGCAGGGCCAGCTCTGTACTGCCAATCAAGGTCGCTAGTGGCGTGCACAGTTCGTGGGCCACATCGGCATTGAAGCCCTCAAGCTGTTCGTAGGCCAGCGAAAGACGGACCAGCAAGTCATTGAATTGCTCGATGAGCGGTTCGAGCTCCTCAGCCTGACCGGATCCATCCAAGCGCCGATGCAAGGTGTCAGCCGATAAGTGGCGTGTCTGCTCTACCAGCTCACGCACAGGCCGCAGGCCTAGGCGTACCAGGACGAATCCGCCGGCCGATCCCAAGGCGGCGCCTAACAGCGCAGCAGCCAACAGGGTGAAAGCCAACCTGCGCAGCAGTTGATGGTCGTCGTCGGTGTCCAGCGTAAGGACGGCAGTCAGCGGCATCGGTGCAGTGACAAGTGCGTTCACCTCGAAGCGCGTTTGGCGAATGTTGCTCGTTACGCTACCGGTGTGCTGGTAGAAAACGCTGCCATCCAGACGCTTAAGCACCAAACTCAGCTCCTGATGGCCGATAAAAAAATCATCCAGCTTGTGGGTCAGCACTGTCGTCTCATTGCTCGACGCTGACTCAGTCAACAGATGCTGCACCTGTGCCTGTTTCTGCGCGAGAGACTCAGATTGTCTGGACTCCAGGTTCATGTGCGTGACAGCGTAGATCACCACGCAAACCACTGAGAGGCCGGCCAGACTCTGCAATGCCAGCCAAATCGACAACCGTCGACCGAGTGAGCCGACGCGGCTTCTACTCATTCGTCGCGGGCCTCCAGAACATAGCCCATGCCACGCGCCGTGTGCAGTAAGGGGCGCTCAAAGGGCTCATCGAGCTTGCAGCGCAACCTGCGCACTGCCACGTCGATGACATTCGTGGCGCTGTCGAAGTTGATGTCCCAGACCTGCTCGGCAATCTCTGTGCGGGACAGGACTTCTCCCTGACAGCGAAGCAGCAATGTCAAGAGGACGAACTCCTTGGCTGTGAGATCGAGCCTTGTGCCCGCCCGGGTGGCCTTGCGCCGAACAAGATCTAGCTCCAGATCGGCCAGGCCAAGGACCGTGGCCCTCTCAGGTTCGCGCGTTGGGCGCACTCGACGCAGCAGCACTTGTATCCGCGCCACGAGCTCGGAAAATGCAAACGGCTTAAGCAAGTAGTCGTCCGCACCGGCTTGCAGGCCCTTGACGCGATCTTCCACACGCTGGCGTGCAGTTAGCATCAACACGGGCGTCTGTTTGCTGTGCCGCAAGGCTGCCAGAAACCCTAGCCCGTCGATGCCAGGCAGCATGCTGTCTAACACGATCAGATCGTGGCCACCTAGCATAGCCAAGTGCAGACCGTCGACTCCATTGTGCGCGATTTCCACCACGTACCCTTCTTCGCTCAGCCCTTTGCGTAGGTACTCTGCGAGCTTGATCTCATCATCGACCACCAGCAATTTCATCTTTTCGGGCCCCTACGCCGAGCAGCCTGTACATGGCTGATTTGTAATGTGTTGGACACCAACTTGTTGTAGCTGCCTTTCTAAAGTGATGGTCATGCCACAAGGCATGCCGCGACGCAGGGTCGCCGGCCACTTCTTCAAGGAATCCGGACCATGAACTTCCGCAAACACGCTCACATGCCTCTTGTCGCTCTGGTGATTGCACTGCCAATGCTTGCGCAAGCCAATTCGCTGTATCACCCGTCCAGGGGGGAAGCCAGCTTTACCGAGCATCCCGATCACTGGAAAAGCACCAAAACGCGTGCCGAAGTGTTGGCCGAGGTCGAAGCGGCACGCAAGGACGGTACCTTGGTGCTGATTCAGAGAAACGCACCGCTTCCGCAGAAGGCCACAGGCCCCGCAAAGACCCGCCAGCAGGTGATCGACGAGATGCTCAATGAGCCTGCCGAAGAGCGACGCGCGCGGCTGAAGCTGCAACGCGGCGGCTGACACTCCGCCTGTCCTCACCCATCGCGCGGGCCACCAGACACTGGTGACCCGCGTTTGCCTTTGGACTTGCTGACTACTCGCCGGCGGGCCGCCAATCTCGTGCCCAAGGACTGACTG
>CALRVU010000491.1:0-3411 GCA_943371685.1 Bordetella parapertussis
CAACCCGTCGCCGTGACCGGTGGCAGTGGTTTTGTGGCTTCCCATCTGGTCAAGCAGTTGCTGGAGGACGGCCAGACGGTGCATGCCACGGTTCGAAACCTCAACAACCGGGAAAAAACGCAAATCCTGCGCACCTTGCAACAGCAACATCCCGGCAGGCTCAAGCTGTTCGCAGCCGATCTGCTACAGGATGGCTCCTTCGACCCAGCGTTTGCCGACTGCGCCGTGGTGCACCACGTAGCGTCGCCATTCCTGTTGCCTGAAAAGATCAAGGATGGGCGCAAACAGTTGCTCGAGCCCGCGCTTCGCGGGACGCGAAATGTTCTGGAAGCCGTCAACCGAACTGCCAGCGTCACTCGGGTCATCTTGACCTCGACCATCGGCGCGATCTTCGGCGACTACATCGACGTGAGGCAGATGAAAGGCGGAGTCCTCTCGGAGGCGTACTTCAACACCTCCAGCAGCTTGGACAACAACCCGTATCACTTCTCGAAGGTTGAAGCGGAGCGCGAGGCCTGGAAGATTTGCAAGGCACAGACTCGCTGGAGCATGGTTGCCATCAACCCGGGAATGGTTCTCGGCCCGTCGCTGACGCACAGTTCGGACTCGGGCAGCCTGCTCTTGCTGGACGAAATGCTCAAAGGCTACTTTTTCTACGGCGTACCCGACTTGAGCCTGGCAACCGTCGATGTGCGAGAGGTTGCCAGCGCACACATCAATGCAGCACGCAGTCCCACTGCTCAAGGCCGCTACATCCTCGCCGAGCGTGAGATGATTTCATTCCTTGAGATCGCCAGAATCCTTCGGAAGGTCCACACCCGGCCTCTTCTGCTCCCACGCAACCAGATTCCGCTGCTTCTGGTCAAGCTGATCGGCCCGCTGTTCGGACTCAATCAGGACTACATCCGAAATCACATAGGCATCCGGTTTCCTGTTGACAACGCCCGCAGCATCCTGGATGCTTGGCATCGCCTACCGACCCATCCATGAGACTTTGGCCGATCATTGCCGCTCGTGGGCAGAAGGCATCGCTGCTCGGTAAATCGCACCGGCATGGGGGCCCGGCAGAGGCCGACCAAGCGGAACAGAACCGATAATCCCGTCTCATGATTCGACTGATCGTGGGCTTGGGCAATCCCGGCCCGGAATACGAAAGCACCCGGCACAACGCCGGCTTCTGGTGGGTGGATGAGGCCGCCCGCCAACTGGGCGCCAGCCTGATGTCCGACCGGGCCTATCACGGTCTGGTGGCGCGTGTGAACCGCTCTGGCGCCGAGCCGATCTGGCTGCTGCAGCCGATGACCTACATGAATCTGTCGGGCAAGGCCGTGGCACCGCTGGCCCGCTTCTTCAAGATCGCACCGGCCGAGATCCTGGTCGTCCATGACGAACTGGACCTGGCACCGGGCGAAATGAAGCTCAAGCAAGGCGGCGGAAACGGTGGCCACAACGGCCTGAAGGACATTCAGGCCCAGCTCGGGTCGCCGGACTTCTGGCGCTTGCGGCTGGGCATCGGACACCCCGGCGTCAAGGCGGAAGTGGCTGCCTATGTGCTGCGCAAGCCACCCGCAAGCGAGCGCGAATCCATCGAAAAGAATATGGATGAATCGCTGAAGACCTTGCCGCTGATGCTTGACGGGGCCATGGACAAAGCCATGATGAAGATCCACGCCAAGCCACCTCGGCCCAAGCCGCCCAAGCCAGCCCCGCTGGCCCGGCCCGCCGCTGCGGTCGCGCCCGAAGGAGCTTCGCCATGCCGACCCGAACCGCCAGACACCACGGCCAAGCCCACAGTCACCCCTCTGGCAAAACCAGGCGGCGCAGCCTGATCGCCATGGCCTGCGCAGGCTGGCTGGCTTGCCTGACGGCGGGCGCCTCTGCACAGGTCTACCGCTGCGGCGACACCTATCAGCAAACGCCCTGTGCCGGCGGTCGGCAAGTGCAAGTGGACGACTCGCGCCCACCCGAGCAGCAGAGGGCAGCCCAATTGCAGGCCGAGGCGGACCAGGCCCGCGCGGCGAGCTTGCGTGCCGAGCGCCTGGACCGCGAGCAGGCCTTTGCCAAGATGGTGGCAGCGCAAAACAGCAGCAAGTCCGCGCCGGCCAGCAAGTCCAAGGGCTCCGATGAGGCCGCCCCGACCGGCTCAAACGACGGTTCGGCCTGCGCCACGACAGGAAAAAAGCGCCAGCCCAAATCCAGACACGCGAACAAGCGGCCCCCGGATACCGCAGA
Source organism: Bordetella parapertussis (assembly GCA_943371685.1). Taxonomy (GTDB): domain Bacteria; phylum Pseudomonadota; class Gammaproteobacteria; order Burkholderiales; family Burkholderiaceae_C; genus Ideonella; species Ideonella parapertussis_A. The sequence goes on from CALRVU010000491.1 coordinate 2,233, forward strand.
AAGCACTGGCGACGACAGCCCTCGCCTGGCTGCCAGCCCTTGCCGCACCGAGGTCGTCATGGCCGCCAAACCCACCAGCAACAGCCAGCAAGCCCAGGCCAAGATGCCCGCTCCGAAGAAGTCCGTGCAGGCCCACCAATAGGCCTGCAAACCACCGTCGGCATCAGCCCCCGTCAGCGGCCGTCTGCGCCCGTCAGCACCCCTGGGGCCATCTTCATCGAGGTTTGTGCAGCGTGGCCAGCGCCACGAGCTGGATGTACTTCTGCTGAAGCTGCGCCTCGGTCTCCACATGATCAGGATCCACCGGGATGCACTCCACCGGGCAGACCTGAACACACTGCGGCTCGCCAAAGTGCCCGACACATTGCGTGCAACGGGCAGGGTCGATCACATAGATGGATTCACCCATCGAAATGGCGTCATTGGGGCATTCCGGCTCGCACACATCGCAATTGATGCATTCGTCCGTGATCATCAGTGCCATCAGGCTTCCTTGGGCTGGGCGAGGCGACGCGTCAAGCGTTCAAGCACCGAGGGTGCCACGAACTTGGAAACATCACCGCCAAGGCTGGCAATTTCGCGCACAAAGGTGCCGCTGACGAACTGGAACTGATCGCTCGGGGTCAAGAACATGGTTTCGACATCGGGCATCAGTTGGCGGTTCATGCCGGCCATCTGGAACTCGTATTCGAAGTCACTGACCGCCCGCAAACCGCGCACCACCACCTTGCCCCCATGCGAGGTGACAAAGCTGCTGAGCAGGCCCTCAAAGGCGATGACCTCCACATTCGGGCAGGCCCGCGCCAGCTCGGTGGCGATCTCCAGGCGCTCCCCCAGATTGAACATGGTGCGCTTGTGATGGCCCACCGCCACCGCCACGATCAGGCGATCGAACAGACGGCTGGCCCGGCGCATCAGGTCTTGATGGCCGAGCGTCATGGGGTCAAAGGTGCCGGGGTAGACGGCGGTCACGGGTGCAGCCAAGGTCATGGGGTGCTCATTCCAGGCAAATTCAGGCAGCCGCGGGTGCAGGTTCAGGCACCGCCGCGGCGTCGGAGCGCTGCAGCAGCGCAAAGTGCACCGCGCCGGCCCGGCTCTGCCGCAGCACCACCACGCCCGGGGGCAGCTGCGCCGGCAGGGCGGCGGCAGACTCGACATAGACATAGCCGCCGGGCACCA
>CALRVU010000492.1:0-3410 GCA_943371685.1 Bordetella parapertussis
GGCGGGATGACGGTCGGGCTGTTGCTGGCCGTGCCTGGCCCAGTGACGGGTGGCTGGCCACCGGACACGGCCCCGCCCGTGGCGTCAGCGCTGCCCTGCGCGCCAAAGACCGTGACATGGATCTGGCGCACATCGGTCGCGCCCTGGCTGTCGGTGACGGTGACGGCAAAGGTCTCGCTCACCTGCTGGCCGATCTGCAGGTTGCGGGTCACGGGACGCGTCAGGTCCAGCTGATAGCTCCATTCGCCATGCTGATTGAGGACCAGATCGCCGTAGCGCCCATGGCCGTCGGCCAGGCTCCAGGTGGCCGTGTCGCCAAGGTCCACATCCTGGGCCACCAGCCGCCCTTCGGCCGTGTTCTGGATGTGGCTGACGGCCACCCCCGTGGTCACGCCGCTGATCTGCGGGCGATCGTTGGTGCCGACCAGCGTGACCGTGATGGGTTGCAGGGTCACGCCGCCATGCGCGTCCAGAGCGCTGACGTTGAAGGATTCCGTGACGCGCTGCCCGGCCGCCAGGGCCTGGACGTGCGGGGCCATCGGCAGAATCTCGTAGTGCCACAGGCCAGTGGCGTCGATCGTCAGTTGCCCGAAATTGCCGATGAAGGTGGTCGCTTCAAAGCTGGCATGGTCACCCTGGTCGACATCAGTGGCGGTCAAATGGCCGGCGGTGGTGTTGCTGCCGTCTTCCGTGACCTGGCCGCTGACCGTGCCGGCGATGGTCGGGCTGTCATTGCTGCCGTGCACATGGACGGTGATCTGCTGGGTGGATTCAGCACCGTGTGCATCAACCACCCTGACTGAGAAGGACTCCTGAACCGTCTGGCCCTCGCCCAATGTCTCGACCCTGGGGGTCTGGGCCAAGGCGTAGTGCCAGTGCCCCTGGCTGTCCAGCGTCAGGTCGCCGTACTGGCCGCTGCCGTTGCCCACCAGGGTCCAGGTCGCCGTGTCGTGCTGGTCCGGATCACCGGACGCGAGCGTGCCTTGGGCGGTCGGGGCCTTGTTTTCGGTGACATCGCCCTGGGTCTGACCGCCGATGGCCGGCCCGTCGTTGGTGCCATGCACACGCACGGTGACGGCCGCGGTGCTGCGCTCGCCAGCCGCATCGGTGACATGGACGCGGAAGGTCTCGGTGGCCGTGGTGCCCTCAGGCAGGGCGTTGGCCCTGGCGTGGTCGAGCGCATACGACCAGGTGCCATCCGCGCCCAGGGTAAAGGTGCCGTAGCGGCCAAGCTGGCTGTTGCCCGTGCCACGGGACATGCCCCAGACCAGCGCATCGCCCAGGTCCGGGTCGCCACTGGTGAGGGTGCCGCCCGTGGTGGTGGCCCCGATCTGGTCTTCAATGACATCGCCATGGAGCGAGGCCTGCGTGGAGTCGATCTTGGGCGCATCGTTGCTGCCCGTCACATGGATGGTGATGGCCTGATCAGCGGTACCGCCGTGCAGATCGGTGACGCGGACGACGAAGCTTTCGTCGACCACGGCGCCCGCCTTCAGCGACTGCGACGCAGCGGCATCCAGGTGATAGGTCCAGGCGCCATGGCTGTCGATGCTGAGCGCGCCAAAACTGCCTTGCGGTGCCAGCACCTGCCATGAGGCAGGCCGGTCACCGCCGTCCAGATCAGTGGATGAGAGGGTGCCCGTGGCCGTCAAGGTCCGGTCTTCAACGACCGAGCCCTCGCGAGCACCCGCGACGACCGGGTTGTCGTTGCTGCCTTGAACCCACACGGTGATCATCTGCCGGGCTTGGGCACCCGCCTTGTCGACGCCCGTCACTGCAAAGTGCTCAGCCACCGTCTGACCTGCGTTCAGCGACTGCGTGGCCGGCCGACTTTCGTCCAGGGTGTATCGCCACTGGCCGGTGGCGGCATCGAAAGCCAGTGAACCAAAGCTGCCCTGGCCGCTGTTGAGTGACCAGTTGAAGCTGTCGCCGCTGTCGACATCGGCGTGCGTCAGCGTGCCGCCGATGGTGGCGTGGGCTCGGTCGCTTTCGATGACGGTGCCGGTCGCCGTGCCTGCAATGGTCGGGGCATCATTGCTGCCCACGATGTTGACGCGTATGGCCTGGGTGGCCGTCACGCCAGAGCGATCGGTCGCCGTGATCTGGAAGATCTCGGTGACTCGCTGACCCACTTGCAGGGCATTGGTGTCGGCGTCGGCGTTGTCGAGGGTGTAGGTCCAGCGCTGATGCTGAGGATCAAACACCAGTTGACCGTAAGTGCCTTGCCCCGAGCCCACGAGCGCCCAGGTCGCCAGGTCACCGTCATCCACATCCATGGCGGTGAGGGTCTGGCTGACGCTGCGGGTGGCCGCGTCTTCCCTCAGGTTGGCGACCGCCGTGCCGCTGATGGTGGGGCCATCGTTGCTGCCGGCGACGGTGATGGTGAGGTTCTGCGTGCTGGTGGCACCGGCGCTGTCGGTCACCGTCACCGGGATGACGACTGCCTGCGTCTGGCCGACGGCCAGGTGCTGGTAAGCCGCGTTCGACGGGTCGAACGAGTAGCTGCCGTCCGCATTGAATGTGAGGCCGGCGACCTGTTGAGCGATCGAGAAGCGCTGGGTATCGCCAGCGTCGACATCGGTGGCCAGCATCTGGCCGGTGAGCCGCGTGCCGTCTTCGGCGATGGCCTGGGTCTGGGCCGCCAGCACCGGTGCATCGTTCGTACCAGTGATCGTGACCGTGATGGTGTGGTTGCTGCCATCCAGGCTGCTGACTTGCAGCAGGTCTGTCAGGACATCACCGGTCTTGAGTGACTGGATCACCGACAGTGCGTTGGACGCGTGATATGCCCAGCTGCCACTGGCATCCAAGCTGAAGCGGCCGTATTGTGTCGCGATGTCTGTCTGTGGTTGGAAGGCAGCTTGGCCGGGGTCTGGATCCTGGATGCTCAAGTGACCTTGGGCATGCAGTTCGGCCTGTTGGTTGAGGCCCGTGTCTTCGGTCACGACCACTTGATCTGTGCCTTGAATCAGGGCGGGGCTGTCCATCGGGGAAATGGCGATGTCCACGTCTACGGCAACCGTCAGGTCACCGCCAAGATCGTTCAAGGTGACACCATTGATGGCCGAGCTGGCGGTGGCTGTGTACCCGCTCGGTCCGCTGGTCGTGACTTCCAGGACCAACTGTGCCCCGGTGTGCGAGCCGGCCGGCAACTGGGCCGTCAAGTTGCCCTGATTCCAGTGTGTGATGTCCACGGCGTCGCCGGGTCCGGTCACGATCTGGGAATGTCCATGACCGTCACTGACTTCGGTTCCACCCGCGAAGCCTTTCAGCACGGCCAGCGTTACTTTGTCATCAGAATCCTGAGGCGCACTGATATGCGGACTCAAGTGCAGCAGTGCTCCTGGATTGGGGTTTGCGACGCTGGTGTCGACCTGGGTTGTCGGGGTACTGATCGGGCCTGAGGTGGC
>CALRVU010000493.1:0-3377 GCA_943371685.1 Bordetella parapertussis
CAGTTGGCAGGACATCAGACTGGGGTCGGCCTCGATGCGGAACGCCAGTCGCTCGCCCAGGCGGGCCTGCATCACTTCCAGATAGCGGCGCACGGCATCCAGCTCCTGGCCCAGCGCCAGCCAGCGGTGCTCGAACAGCGGCAGGGTGGCGCGCAGGTAGCCGGTCAGCGACTCCAGCAGGGGCGCGGCACGCGGGTCGCCACTGGCCACCCAGTGCTGCAGCGAGGCCAGGGTGTTGAACAGGAAATGCGGCTGGATCTGAGCGCTGCCCAGTTGGCGGGCCATCTCGATGGCCCGGTCGCGCTCATCGAGCTCGGCCAGCCGCATCACCACGTATTGGTGGCGATGGACGATGGCAAACCACAAGCCGAGAGCGCCCAGGCCCAGCAGCAGGCCGCAGGCCAGGCCCAGCGCAAAACGCGGTTGACTCAGCGAGGCCATGGACAGGCTCTGCCCGAAGCCCGAGCTCAATCCGGCGCTCACTCCCCCGGCGAAAGCCGTCGGCAAAGGCAGGCCGTAGTAGACCCAGCGCCCGGCCCGGCAGGAAGGGTCCCGCCAGACGGCCCACAGCGCCAGCAGCAGCACCAGGATGTGCAGCAACATCACCGTGACCATCGCCGGCTGCAGCACGGCATGGAACATCCAGCCCACACCGCCCAGCACCAGCACCACATTGAGCAGTACGGCGATCAGCAAGGAGGTGGAGGGCGGCTCCGGAATGGCCCGGGCCAGCTCGGCCGCGGTGAAGCGGCGCTTGGGCAGCCCCATCAGGATCAGACTCCAGTCGATGCGCCGCATCAGGCAGCCCTCCAGGGCAGGCAGATCTCGGCGCGGGTGCGGCCATCGGGCAGGCGCAGCAGACCCAGGCTCGCCTGGGCGCCCGCCAGGCGCTGCAGACGCTCGCGGCAGTTCTGCAGACCCACGCTGACCGGCGCCCCCAGCACCGCCGGCAGGTCGGCTGCATCGGCACCGGCCCGCCGCGCGGCGTCCTCGTCCAGGGGCTGGCCGCTGTTGTCCACCCACAGGCAGGCGGTGGCCCCCTGCAAGGCGCCATGCAGCACCAGACTGCCGCCATGCAGAGCCGGGGTGATGCCGTGCTCCAGCGCGTTCTCGACCAGGGTCAGCAGCACCCCGGGCGGCAGGCTCAGGTCCATCAGGGCCGGCGGCATGCTCAGCTCGGTCTGCAGACGGCCACCCAGACGGGCCTGCTGGATGGCCAGGTACTGCGTGACCATGGCCACCTCCTCGGCCACGCTGACCTGCTCGCGCGCCATGAGGTCGGTGGAGGCCCGCAGAAAGCCGGTCAGTGAGCGCAGCAGCGCTGCAGCACGGACATCGCCCGTGTCCACCCAATGCTGCAGGGCAGCCAGGGTGTTGAAGATGAAATGCGGCTGGATCTGCACCTGCAACAGGCGCAGCCGGGCCTCGGCAGCGCTGCGCTCGGCCAGGTCGCGCTGGCGGGTCAGTTGCAGCCGTTCCAGCTCGGCCTGCAAGACCTTGCGCCGGGCGCTGGACAGCTGCCAGACATAGAGCAGGGCCGTCAGCGCCAGCAGCAGCTGGATCGGCGTGGCCGCCCAGAGCAGGCCGGGCAGCTCATGCCACTCGGGCCAGCGCAGACCGTCACCGCTGCGCCGCCGCCAGGCCAGGGCCAGGGTGCTGGCATAGGTGGCCAGCAGCATCAGCCAGGCCACCCGGGCCAGCCGCCCGGGCGTGAAGCGCTCCGGGTCCCGCCAGGCCTGCAGGCTGAGCGCCAGCAGGGCCAGGCCGTAAAGCAGGCTGATGACCAGCGCCCAGGGCCAGCTGGCGCCGCTGCCGCGCAGGCCCAGCGTCAGGCCCGCCAGGCCGCCCAACAGGCCCAGGCCCGCCCCGACACCCCCCCAACCCACCAGATGGCGGTCGAGGGCCTGGGCCCGGGCGCGCTGCTCAGGGGCCCAGCTGCTGCGGCCCTGATCCAGGCGCGCCAGCAAGGCCTGTTGCAGCGCATTCGGCGGTGAGCAAGGGGTCAGCGGTTCCATGAGCGCATTCTGTCGGGGCCCCGGGCGGCGGACACGGCCGCGGCGGCCAACGGCCGGATCAGCGTCACGAACGGTGAACCCCGGCGCATCACTGGCGGAAGGGCCACCTCAGCGCCTCAACACACCGCCCGGCTGCGGCCGTTCTCGAACACCCGCAGCTCGCCCGGTGCAAAAGCGGTCCAGGCCTCGTCGGCGGTCAGCGGCTCGGTGGCGATCACCGCCACCTGGTCGGCCGGCGTGGTGACACTGGCAAAGTCGACCCGCAGGTCTTCGTCGCGCAGCGATACCGGCTGGAAGGGATGCTCGCGCACCACCCAGTGCAGATGGGTGGAGGCATGGGCCCACAGCGCCTCGCCGTTGGACAGCAGCATGTTGAAGGTGCCGTGGCGGTGCAGCTGCGGCATCAGCTCGGCCAGGGTGCACGACAGCTCGTCGATGGCCGGCACGCCGGCATGGGCCTTGGCCAGCTCCTGCATCAGCCAGCAGAAGGCCCGCTCGCTGTCGGTGTCGCCGACCGGGCGGAAGGCACCGTGCAGGCGCGGGTGGAAGTCCACCAGGTTGCCGTTGTGGGCCATCACCCAGTAGCGGCCCCAGAGCTCGCGCTGGAAGGGATGGGTGTTCTCCAGTGCCACCCTTCCCTGCGTGGCCTTGCGGATGTGGGCGATGACGTTGTCGCTGCGGATCGGCCAGGTCTTGATCAGCTCGGCCACCGGGGACTCGCGGGCGCTGTGCGGGTCGGCGAACAGACGCAGGCCCCGGCCCTCGAAGAAACTGATGCCGAAGCCGTCCTTGTGCTCGTCGGCGCGGGTGGCCAGACCGGTGAAGCTGAACATCACATCGGTGGGCGTGTTGGCATTCATGCCCAGCAACTGACACATGTGCGCGAGGACTCCGGAAAGGGTGGGGCAGGCCTGCCAATTGTAGGCAGCCGGCCACGTGGCAAGACCATCTCCACCCCCCCCTGCAATTGCCGCCCGGCTTGACGCTGCTCAAGGCGGGCCATCCCGGTCAGAGCGACCATGAACTTGATCGGAGATCCTCATGAACACCACCACCTCCTCCCCACTGAGCCCGGCTGAACGCCTTGGATTGCAGCAGTTGCTGTTGCGCCGCCAGGCCCAGCTGGACGCCCAACTGGAGACCCAGCAGCACGGCCAGAGCCGGGCTGAAGCCGCCGCCGATGTGCTGGCGCAGGACGGCGACGACGCGCCGCAACGCGATGCGGACCGGGAACTGAGTCTGGCCCGCAATGACCATGATCTGGACGAGCTCGGCCAGGTCAGCCGCGCCCTGCTGCGCATCGACACACCTGCCTACGGCGACTGCGTGGACTGTGCCGAGCCGATCGCGCTGGCCCGACTG
>CALRVU010000494.1:0-3374 GCA_943371685.1 Bordetella parapertussis
CACCAGCAAAGTCACCGGCTTTGTGGGTGGCGCGCGCAATCGTCCTGCACCGATCTCTGAAGCCGAAGTGATGAAGATCGTCACCCAGATGCAAGAGGGTGTCGAGAAGCCCCGGCCCAAGGTCGAGTGGGTGGTTGGCGAGCTGGTCCGCGTCAAGGAAGGTCCGTTCACGGACTTCAACGGCGCGATCGAAGACGTCAACTACGAGAAGTCCAAGGTCAAGGTCTCGGTCACGATCTTTGGCCGCGCGACGGGCGTCGAGCTCGACTTCTCGCAGGTTGAAAAAGTCTGATGAGTTGAACTCATCAGACTTTTCGAGCCGGCCCGAAGGGTGGGCTCAAGAAGTTTGAAATTCCAACCCGCAGCGTGCCCGACCCGGCGCTGCAGGTTTTGTTGTCCACGGGTCAATTGACGAGGAGCCGAGAGCGCGCAAGCACTCGAAGCGTTTGAACTCGAGGAGCCAAACATGGCAAAGAAGATCATCGGCTTTATCAAGCTGCAAATCCCGGCCGGCAAGGCCAATCCGTCGCCTCCCATCGGCCCGGCACTGGGCCAGCGCGGCCTGAACATCATGGAGTTCTGCAAGGCGTTCAACGCCCAGACCTCCGGCATGGAACCCGGCCTGATGCTGCCGGTGGTGATCACGGCTTTCGCTGACAAGTCGTTCACCTTCGTGCTGAAGTCGCCACCGGCGACCGTGCTGATCAAGAAGGCCATCGGCCTGGTCAAGGGTTCGGACAAGCCGCACCTGACCAAGGTGGGCAAGATCACCCGCGCACAGCTGGAAGAAATCGCCAAGACCAAGCAGAAGGACCTCACCGCCGCCGACATGGACGCCGCAGTGAAGACCATTGCTGGCTCTGCCCGTTCGATGGGCGTGATCGTGGAGGGTGTGTAAATGGCCAAGTTGACCAAAAAAGCCAAGGCCCTGCAGGGCAAGGTTGACAGCATGAAGCTGTATCCGATCGGTGACGCGCTGTCGCTGGTCAAGAGCTGCGCCACCGCCAAGTTCGATGAATCCATCGACGTGGCCGTGCAGCTGGGCATCGATGCCAAGAAGTCGGACCAGGTGGTGCGTGGCGCCGTCGTGTTGCCGCATGGCACGGGCAAGACCAAGCGCGTGGCAGTTTTCGCCCAAGGCGCCAAGGCTGAAGAAGCCAAGGCCGCCGGCGCTGACGTGGTCGGCATGGACGACCTGGCTGAGCAGATCAAGGCCGGCAACATCAACTTCGACGTGGTCATCGCCTCGCCGGACACGATGCGCGTGGTCGGTACCCTGGGCCAGATCCTGGGTCCCCGTGGCCTGATGCCTAACCCGAAGGTCGGCACCGTGACCCCGGACGTGGCCACCGCCGTGCGCAATGCCAAGGCCGGTCAGGTCCAGTTCCGCGTCGACAAGGGCGGCATCATTCACGGCACCATCGGCCGTCGTTCCTTCGACGACGAGAAGCTGACGGGCAACCTGGCTGCATTGCTGGACGCGCTGACCAAGCTGAAGCCTGCTTCGAGCAAGGGCGTGTACCTGCGCAAGGTCGCTGTGTCGTCCACCATGGGCGTTGGCGCCCGTGTGGAAATCGCTTCGGTGGCTGCGGCTGCCGGCGCGGTGGCCTGATCGCCAGAAGAAACAAAGTCTGCTGCGTTTTGTCTTGACGCAGTGAACTGAAGAATTGGTGGGCTGAGGCTGGACATGAGGTTGCCACTGCTGGCAACCGAGTGCCTGCCGAAGCGTCCTGGCTTCCAAGCCAGGATGTGGGGGGAGGAAGCTCCTGCCTCGGGCCATCCAAGACCGCTGGCGGCGGGCCACTTCGGTGGGCCGCCTTAATTGACGCTCGGGGCTCGCTCCAGGCGTCGGCCAGCGCAGATGGCGTCCCCGCCGTGAAGATTGAGGTTCCAGTGAATGGAGTCGCTGTCGGTTACGGTTAGGTCGCTGCAACCCTGGTGTCCTGGTGCTTCTGCAAGGGAGTGTCCGGACGTTTTTGTGAGGAGTAGACCTTGAGTCTCAACCGCAACGAAAAGGCGGCCGTGATCGAAGACGTGTCAGCGCAAGCTGCCAAGTCCCAGACCCTGGCGTTGGCCGAGTACCGTGGTCTCACCGTCGAAAACCTGAACAAGCTGCGCGTCGATGCGCGGTCCAAGGGCGTTTATCTTCACGTGCTGAAGAACTCCCTGGCCCGTCGCGCCGTTGCAGGCACCCCGTTCGAGGTTGCGTCGGAGAGCATGGTCGGTCCGCTGATCTACGGCTTTTCTGAAGATGCTGTCGCCGCGGCCAAAGTCATCTCTGACTTTGCCAAGACCAACGACAAGCTGGTCATCAAGGCTGGTGCCTACGCTGGCAAGGTTCTGGACGCCAATGGCGTCAAGGCCCTGGCTGCGATCCCCAGCAAGGAAGTCCTGCTGTCGCAGATCGCTGGCTTGCTCAAGTCGCCCGTGCAGCGCATCGCTGCCGTGGTGGCCGCTCTGGCCGAGCAAAAAGGTGGTGGTGCCGAGGCTGTGGCCGAAGCCCCTGCCGAAGCTGCCGCCTGAAGCGACCAGCCCATCCATTCACTGAATCACTGAAATAGGTAATCCAAATGGCATTCGATAAAGACGCCTTCCTGACCGCCCTGGACAGCATGTCCGTCATGGAACTCAATGACCTGGTCAAGGCCATTGAAGAGAAGTTCGGCGTGTCCGCCGCTTCGATGGCCGCTCCGGCCGCTGGTGGCGGCGCCGCTGCTGCCGTGGTCGAAGAGAAGACCGAATTCAACGTCGTCCTGCTGGAAGCCGGCGCCCAAAAGGTGCAGGTCATCAAGGCCGTGCGCGAACTGACGGGCCTGGGCCTGAAGGAAGCCAAGGACCTGGTCGACGGCGCTCCGAAGAACGTCAAGGAAGCTGTGCCGAAGGCTGACGCCGAAGCCGCTGTCAAGAAGCTGGTGGAAGCCGGCGCCAAGGCCGAAGTCAAGTAATTCGGCTTTTGCATCTGAAGGCTGGGGGCTCGAAAGAGCGCCCGGCCTTTTGTGCTTGGGGCGAAAGCCCTTCAAGAACAGCTGGAAAATTCCCGACGCATAATCAGGGGTTTTCCAAGTGTTCTCTGATCCGACTGCAGAAGAACAGGTTTGGTCGGACTCCGGTGCAATGCCGGGGTTGTCCGCCAGCGGTTGGTAGTGGCCAACCACCAAGCTTTCGGGCCATCAGCTGATTGATGTCCGCCCGCAAAAGCCAGTCGCCGACGAGGCGCGCGCTCAGGCCCGGTGCGCGCCGTCGATACGGAGTGTCCAATGGCGCAAGCATCCCCCTATAGCTACACCGAGCGCAAGCGAATTCGCAAGAGCTTCGGCAAGCGTGAGAGTGTTCTCAACGTCCCCTATCTGCTGACCATGCAGCGGGAATCCTAC
>CALRVU010000495.1:0-3373 GCA_943371685.1 Bordetella parapertussis
CAGGGCCTGCCACAGCACCTTGCCGTCGGGGATGCCGCCCAGGTAGCCGGCCATCAGCCCCTCAGGCTGGGCCGCCTGGCAGGCCTGCAAGCCCTGCACGAATTCGGCCAGGCGCGCCTGCACCCGGGGGTCGCCGGTGGCGGCGGCCATCAATGACAGGGCCGACAGGTAGTGGCCGCCCATGTGGCCGTCCAGGCCCGTGCTCTCCCAGTTGTCGTAGCTGGGCTTGAGCGCCGGCAGGCCGGCCTCGCGGCGGAATGGCGCCAGCAAGCGCGCCGGGTCCAGCGCCAGCAGGTATTGCAGATCGCGCTGCTGGGCTTCGAACAAGGGGCCGCTCTGCAGGCGCACCTCGGACAGCGCAAAGGCCTGGGTACCGCTGCGAGGCGCCACCGCGGTGGCGACCGGAGCCGCGGCCTGCACGGTCGCGGCGCTCATCAGCACCCAGGCGGCCAACGCCGCCACGGCCCGACCGCGCCAACGCGAGCGCGGATCAAACCCAGCCACCGTCCACCACAAAGGTCTGCGCGGTGCACATCGCACTGTCGTCGGCCGCCAGAAACAGCGCCATGTGGGCAATGTGATCGGCCAGCAGGGGCTCGTTGATGCACTGGCCGCGGGCGATCTCGGCCCGGGCGGCCTCGTCCACCCACAGGCGCAACTGCTTTTCGGTCATCACCCAGCCCGGCACCAGGGTGTTGACGCGGATCCGGTGCGGACCCAGGTCGCGCGCCAGGCTGCGGCTCAGGCCGTGCATGGCCGCTTTGGCGGCCGAGTAGGACGGCAGGCCGGCCTGCTTGAGCATCCAGCTGACCGAGCCGAAATTGACGATGCTGCCGCCGCCGGCGGCCTGCATGTCGGGCACCACGGCCTGGGCGGCAAAGAAGGAATGGTTCAGGTTGACGGCGATCGACTGGGTCCAGAACTCGGGTGTGATCTCCGACAAGGGCTGACGCTTGTCATTGGCAGCGTTGTTGAACAGCGCGCGGATCGGGCCGATGGCCTCGCGCAGCGTGGCGATCGCCAGCCGCATGGCCGGGATGTCGGTCAGGTCGGCCGCCACGAACACCGGCGCGAACTCGGCGCCCTGCAGCTCGGCCGCCAGCGCCTGGCCCGCCTCCACCGCCAGGTCGATGAAGCCCACGCGCGCACCTTGCGCCGCGAAGTGGCGCACCAGGCACTCGCCGATGCCGGTGGCACCGCCGGTGATCAACACCGCCCGGCCGTGCAGGCTCGGATAGCGGGCAAAGGCGCCCTGAACGGGGGAAGCAAGCGCATTCATCAAGAAGTCTCCATCGCGGGCCGCAAGGGTGCAGCGCGCATCAAATCATAAGTAGTCATACTATTTATAAGCCAATAGTCATACTAGTCGGGTTTTTACCCATCGCGAAAAGCAAGTAGTCATACTTTAATGGCAACCAAGTTAGCAGAAAGCCCGCATGTCCACCCCCCCGAACTCCAAACCTCTCCGCTCCGCCGCCTGGTTCGGCACCGCCGACAAGAACGGCTTCATGTACCGCAGCTGGATGAAGAACCAGGGCATCCCGGACCATGTGTTCCAGGGCAAGCCCATCATCGGCATCTGCAACACCTGGAGCGAACTGACGCCCTGCAATGCCCATTTCCGCGCCCTGGCCGAGAAGGTCAAGCGCGGCGTGATCGAGGCCGGCGGCTTCCCCGTCGAGTTCCCGGTGTTCAGCAACGGCGAGAGCAATCTGCGCCCGACCGCCATGCTGACACGCAATCTGGCCAGCATGGACGTGGAAGAAGCGATCCGCGGCAATCCGATCGACGGCGTGGTGCTGATGGTCGGTTGCGACAAGACCACCCCGGCCCTGCTGATGGGTGCGGCCAGCTGCGATGTGCCGGCCATCGTCGTCACCGGCGGGCCGATGCTCAATGGCAAGCACCTGGGCAAGGACATCGGCTCGGGCACGGCGGTCTGGCAACTGCATGAGCAGGTCAAGGCCGGCACCATCACCATGGGCGAGTTCCTGGGCGCCGAGGCCGGCATGTCGCGCTCGGCCGGCACCTGCAACACCATGGGCACCGCCAGCACCATGGCCTGCATGGCCGAGGCTCTGGGCACCAGCCTGCCGCACAACGCCGCCATTCCGGCCGTCGACGCCCGCCGCCAGGTGCTGGCCCACCTATCGGGCATGCGCATCGTCGAGATGGTGCGCGAGGACCTGACCCTGTCCAAGCTGCTGACCCGCGAGGCTTTCGAGAATGCGATCCGCGTCAATGCCGCCATCGGTGGCAGCACCAACGCCGTGATCCACCTCAAGGCCATTGCCGGCCGCATCGGTGTGGACCTGGCGCTCGACGACTGGACCCAGGTCGGCCGCGGCACACCCACCCTGGTGGACCTGCAGCCCTCGGGCCGCTTCCTGATGGAAGAGTTCTATTACGCCGGCGGCCTGCCGGGCGTGCTGCGTCGCCTGGGCGATGCCGGCCTGCTGCCCCATCCCGACGCGCTGACGGCCAACGGCCGCTCGATCTGGGACAACGTCAAGGACGCCGCCATCCACAACGCCGAGGTCATCCGCCCGCTGGACCAGCCGCTGGTCAGCGACGGCAGCATCCGCGTGCTGCGCGGCAACCTGGCACCCAACGGCGCCGTGCTCAAGCCCTCGGCCGCCAGCGCCCACCTGCTCAAGCACCGCGGCCAGGCCGTGGTGTTCGAGAACCTGGAGCACTACAAGGCCCGGATCGAGGACCCGGAACTGCCGATCACCGCCGAATCGGTGATGGTGCTGAAGAACTGCGGACCGCGCGGCTACCCCGGCATGGCCGAGGTCGGCAACATGGGCCTGCCGCCCAAGCTGCTGGCCCAGGGCGTGACCGACATGGTCCGCATCAGCGATGCCCGCATGAGCGGCACCGCCTACGGCACCGTGGTGCTGCATGTGGCGCCTGAGGCCCGCGCCGGCGGACCGCTGGCCGTGGTGCAGGACGGTGACTGGATCGAGCTGGATGCCAACACCGGCCGCCTGCACCTGGACATCAGCGATGCAGAACTGGCCCAGCGCCTGGCGGCCTGGGCCGAAGTGCAACGGCCCGACCCGGCCGACGGCGCCGGCTACCGCAAGCTGTATGTCGAGCATGTGATGCAGGCCGACCAGGGCTGCGACTTCGACTTCCTGGTCGGCTGCCGCGGTGCGGCCGTGCCACGCCATTCGCATTGAATGACCTCCTGCCTGAGCAACCGCCCATGACTGCAGCCACCCTCACCAGCGCCAACGCAACCACACCCGCCCGCGAGCCCCGCTACGCCGGCGTGTTTCCGGTGGTGCCCACCACCTTCACCGAGTCCGGTGAGCTCGACTTGCCCAGCCAGCTGCGGGCGGTCGACTTCATGATCGACGCCGGCAGC
>CALRVU010000496.1:0-3363 GCA_943371685.1 Bordetella parapertussis
TGACAAGCCGCAGATGGCCTGGTTGCGGCCTTACATGGCGCGGCCTTGAGCGGCGCGGAGCGGCCTGGCCGCCTCGGCGGCCACCGCGAGAGAACTCTCGCGCACGATCAACTCCACCGGCAGCAAGGTGTCGCCCCCACCCACGGTGCCCTCGACCAGGGCCGTCACCACCAGGCGGCCCAGGGCTTCCTTGTCGACCCGCACGGTCGAGAGTGGAGGCTTGCTGCGTGCGGCCGCGGCGATGTCGTCATAGCCGATCAGCCGCAGGTCTTGCGGGATGCGCAGGCCGGCTTCATGGCAGACCGCCATGGCATGCAAGGCCGTCTCGTCGTTGTAGGCGAACACGGCGTCGGGCGGCTGGGGCAGGGCCAGCAGGCGCTGCATGGCCTCTCGGCCGGCTTCGTCGTAGGGCAGGCTGTCGTCCAGCGTCACTTCCAGCTCGGGGTCGGCCAGCAGGCCGGCCTCGAACAAGGCCCGGCGAAAGCCTTTGACCCGCAAGGCCACTGAATGGTGCAGCACCGGGCCGATGATCATGGCCGGCCGCCGAGCGCCACCGTCGAGCAGGTGACGGGTGGCCTGCAAGGCGCCTTCCAGGTTGTCGTCATTGATGCAGCGCAGGCCGGGGCGGAAGTGGTCGGTGAGCACCAGCGGCAGCTCGCAGGACTGCAGGGCGGCCATGGTTTCGGGCTCGAAGTAGCCCATGCCGATCAGGCCGTCGGGCTCGTGCCGGCGCACCTGGGCGGCGATGTCGTCGCCGGCCGCCACTGACAGCAGGCTGAGCGACACCCCCTCTTCCCGGCAAGCGCTTTCGGCACCGTGCAGCACCACCGAATAGAACGGGTTGGTGGTGAGCGAATCGATCCGCCGGTTGTAGAGGAACAGGATGCGCCGCGGCTTGCCGGTGCGCAGCTTGTCGAGGTTGTAGCCCAGCTCCTGGGCCACCCGCAGCACGCTGGCTCGGGTCTGCTCGGACAAGCCCGCCTGGCCTTTGAGGGCCCGCGAGACCGTGCCGATGGACACCTGGGCCGCCTGGGCCAGTTCGCGGATCGTGACAGCTTTGTCGGCCATGCCCTGGGATTGTTTTTGTTTAGGAAACTAGATTGTGCGACACGGTGGCCGCGACGGTCGATTGTTTGCGCATGCTCTCAGGGTAATCGTTGAGATGTGCGGCGTTGACGGCATCCGGAGGGAACGAGACAATTCATTCGTTTACTAAACAAACTCTTCACTCCAAGGTGGCTATCCTGACTGAACTGCCTGACCTGATCGCCCCGCCGGCCGGCTCGCGCATGCGCGACCGGGCCTTCGTCTTCGGTGCCGGTACCTCGTCGTACCAGATCGAGGGCGCCACCGATGCCGATGGCCGCCTGCCCTCGATCTGGGACACATTTTGCGTTACGCCCGGCAAGGTCTTGCGCGGCGAGACGGGCGAGGGCGCTTGTGATCATTACCGGCGCTGGGAGCAGGATGTGGACCTGCTGGCGAGCCTGGGCGTGGATGCCTATCGCTTCTCCATCGCCTGGCCGCGGGTGATGCGCGCTGACGGCACACCCAACCAGGTGGGCATCGACTTCTACCGCCGCTTGACCGACCGCCTGGCCGAGCGCGGCATCCGCGCCTTCGTCACGCTCTACCACTGGGACCTGCCCCAGCACCTGGAGGACCGGGGGGGCTGGCTGAACCGCGACATGGCCTACCGCTTTGCCGACTACGCTGATCTGATGAGCCGAGCGCTGGCCGGCAAGGTCAGCGCCTGGGCCACCCACAACGAACCCTGGTGCGCCGCCTACCTGGGCTATGGCAATGGCCACCATGCGCCCGGCCACCACAACACGCGCTGGGGTGTTCAGGCCATGCACCACCTGCTGCTGGGCCATGGTCTGGCGTTGCCGGCACTGCGGGCCAATGATCCACAGGCCCAGGCGGGCATCGTGGTGAATGTGGGGCCGGGCTATCCGGCATCCGAGTCGCCGGCCGACCAGCATGCCGTGGCCTTGTACGACGCCTACCAGAACGGCTGGGTGCTCGACCCCTTGCTGGAAGGGCGCTATCCCGAGGCCCTCTGGCAGCACTGGCCGGGCTGCGAGCCGCTGGTCCTGGCGGGCGACATGGAGACCATCGCCCAGCCGATCGACTACCTCGGACTGAACTTCTACAGCCGGGCCGTGCTGCAGGCCCAGGGTGAGCAGGGCTTCGAATGGATGCATCGCCCCGAGGTGGAGCGCACGACCATGGATTGGGAGGTCTATCCGCAAGGCCTGCAGGACATCCTGGAGGCCTTCCAGCGCCGATATCCGAACCTGCCGCCGATCTACATCACCGAGAACGGCATGTCGAGCGCCGACGCTTTGGATGGCGGGCAGGTGGACGATGTGCAGCGCCAGTCCTACCTGAAGCGGCACTTTGCCGCTTGCTCACGGGCCATGGACCACGGCGTTGATGTGCGCGGCTATTTCATCTGGTCCTTGCTCGACAACTTCGAGTGGGCCTATGGCTACGAGCGTCGCTTCGGCATCGTTCACGTCGATTTTGAAACCCAGGTGCGCACGCCCAAACGCAGCGCCCTGGCCTATGCCGAGTTTTTGCGCGAACGCGCCAAGGGGATTGCATGAAGCGTTTCTGGATGATGGTGCTGGCGGTCGGGCTGGCCTTGGCCGGCTCAGCCGTCTGGGCCCAGAAGTTCGAGGGCCTGGCCGAGACGCCGCCCATGGGCTGGAACAGCTGGAACAAGTTTGCCTGCGATGTGAATGAGCAGCTGATCCGCGAGACCGCCGACGCCATGGTGGCCAGCGGCCTGCGTGATGCGGGCTACCAGTACATCAACATCGACGATTGCTGGCAGGGTGAGCGCGATGCGCGCGGCTTCATGCAGGCCGACAAGCAGCGCTTCCCGAGCGGCATGAAGGCCCTGGCCGACTATGTCCATGCCAAGGGGCTGAAGTTCGGTGTCTATTCGGATGCGGGCTGGAAGACCTGCGGCGGCCGGCCGGGCAGCCGGGGCTACGAGTTCCAGGACGCACTGACCTATGCCGAATGGGGTGTGGACTATCTGAAGTACGACTGGTGCTTTACCGAGGGCCTGAAGGCCGAAGGTGCCTACCAGACCATGAGCCAGGCATTGCGCCAGGCAGGTCGGCCGATCTTGTTCAGCCTGTGCGAGTGGGGCACTTCCAAGCCGTGGGAATGGGCGGGCAAGGTCGGCCACGCCTGGCGCACCACCGGCGACATCTACAACTGCTTTGACTGCGTCAAGGACAACGGCGACTGGAAAGCCTTTGGCGTGCTGCAGATCATGGACATGCAGGAAGGCCTGCGGGCCCATGCCGGTCCGGGCCGCTGGAACGATGCCGACATGCTGGAGGT
>CALRVU010000497.1:0-3345 GCA_943371685.1 Bordetella parapertussis
GTCGACTCAGCGACGGCCACCTGACTTGACTGGCTTTCCGGCCTTGGCCGTCTTGGCGCTGGCCGTTGAGCCGGGCTTGCGCCCCGCCCCCTTGGCACTGGCCGACGATTTGCCTGAACGCGCCGATTTGGCGGCGCTGGTGGCGCGCCGGTTGACCCGGTCTGCAGCCAGCACGCCCGCCAACTCGTCGACAGCGGGCTCGGCGCCGCGCGCGGCCCGGCTGCGAACCGGCGCACCCTTGGCCAGAGGCCGCTCCAGCTCAGCCTCGCGAACCATGCGAAAGTCGATGCGTCGCCCATCCAGGTCGACACGACTGACCTGGATCCGCACGCGACTGCCAATGCTGTAGCGCAGCCCTGTGCGTTCACCGCGCAGCTCCTGACGCACCTCATCGAACTTGAAGTATTCACCCCCCAGCTCGGTGATGTGCACCAGACCTTCCACATAGAGCGCATCCAGCGTCACGAACAGTCCGAAGCTGGTGGCTGCGCTCACGGTGCCCGAGAACTCCTCGCCCAGGTGCTCGCGCATGTAGCGGCACTTGAGCCAGGCCTCGACGTCACGCGAGGCCTCGTCGGCTCGGCGCTCGTTGGCGCTGCACTGCACACCGGCAGCCTCCCAGTGCGACAGTTCGGCCCCCTGCAGCTTGGCCGGAAGCGCCTTGCCAGCTGACTTGAGCGCGCCCGTCGCGATGTCATAGCGCTTGCCCAGCAAGATGGCCTTGATGACCCGATGCACGAGCAAGTCCGGGTAGCGCCGGATCGGGCTGGTGAAATGCGTATAGGCATCGTAGGCGAGGCCGAAGTGACCGCCGTTCTCGGGCGTGTACAGCGCCTGCTGCATCGACCGAAGCAGCATGGTGTGGATCTGGGCTGCATCCACGCGATCCTTGGTCGCCTGTGCGATGGCTTGAAACTCCGCTGGTGAGGGCTGTTCGCTGACCGACAGGCCCAGCCCCAGGCTGCGCAGGTAGTTCTGCAGCGTGGTGCGTTTCTCCGGCGTCGGGCCGTCATGCACCCGGAACAGACTGGGATGCCCGGCTTGCGCGATGAAGTCAGCCGCACAGACGTTGGCTGCCAGCATCGCCTCCTCAATCAAGCGGTGCGCATCATTGCGGGTGCGCGGAACGATCTTTTCAATCCGCCCCTGCTCGTCGCACACGATCTGGGTCTCGGTGGTCTCGAAGTCGATGGCGCCGCGGCGCTGCCTCGACTTGAGCAGGGCGCGAAACACCTCGTGCAGGTGCAGCAGATGCGGCATCAAGGGCGCCCTGCGTGACGCCTCCGGACCGCGCGTGTTGGTCAGTGCGGCAGCCACCTCGGTGTAGGTGAGGCGCGCCTGCGAACACATGACGGCCGGATAGAACTGATAGGCGGTCACTTCGCCTTCATCGTTGACCAGCATGTCACAGACCATGCAGAGTCGGTCGACCTCAGGATTCAGGGAGCACAGTCCGTTCGACAGCTTCTCCGGCAGCATCGGAATGACCCGCCGGGGAAAGTACACCGAAGTCGCCCGCTCATAGGCGTCTTCGTCCAGCGGATCGCCTGCCTTGACGTAGTGAGAGACATCCGCGATGGCGACCAGCAATCGCCAGCCCTTGAAGGCCGTCTTGCCGCGCCCCGATTGGTGGGGCTCGCAATAGACCGCATCGTCGAAGTCCCGTGCGTCCTCGCCGTCGATCGTCACCAGAGGTACATCCCTGAGGTCGACGCGATTTCGCAGATCGGCAGCCTTCAGCTTGTCTGGCAGAGCGGCGGCCTGTGCCAGCGTCTCCGCCGAGAAGCGGTGCGGCACCTCGTACTTGCGCACCGCGATCTCGATCTCCATGCCCGGATCATCGATCTCACCGAGCACCTCGGTCACCCGCCCGACAGGCTGCGAGTGCATCGAGGCCGGCTCAATCAGCTCCACTGCAACAACCTGCCCGGACACGGCATTGGCAATGCCGTTCTTGGGCACCAGAATGTCCCTGCCAAAACGGCGATCCTCCGGCGCCAGCAGCCAAGTGCCGTTCTCGTGGAGCAGACGTCCGATGATGGGCACCTTCCGGCGCTCGAGGATGTCAATCACCCGACCCTCCGGTCGGCCCTTGCGGTCCAGTCGGGCGATCTGCACCCTGACCTTGTCACGATGCATCACCGAACGCATCTCGTCGGGCGACAGGTAGACATCGGGCTCACCGCCCTCGCGCTTCACGAAGCCGTGGCCATCGCGGTGGCCGAACACGACGCCGTCGATGTGCGCGGCATGGGTGGCAGGGGCGCTGCCTTTTTCGTTGATCTTGTTTTTAATGGTATAGTCCTATCTTTAGGTGTTTCTCGAAGCAGCGATTCGCGTTTTTCCCGCCCCGTTCAGGTCGAGCTTGCTCGAAACCAACCGGAGCGAGCGTCAGACGAGATCTGCAAGTCTTCAGGTTCACCGATTGCACGACCTTGCAGCGCTTGATTGTTCTTGTGCTGCGGTTGTCGCATGGCCCAGGTGGCGGAATTGGTAGACGCACTAGTTTCAGGTACTAGCGGGTAACTCCGTGGAGGTTCGAGTCCTCTCCTGGGCACCAAGCATAACTAAAAAAACGAAAAGGCCGACAGATCTCTGTCGGCCTTTTTTCGTTGGGATGCGCCGATCGAGTGGCGCATGAGCATCGGACCGGGCATCAAACGCAGCAGCATCGCCCTGCGTCGTCGACCCCACCATGCCATCAGACAGAGAACTTGCGCTCCAGCCCTTCAGGGCGCAGCGAGTCGTACTCTTCAAAGGGCTGATGAATCCAGGGGCTGGTGGGCAGCATTTCCACAAAGTAGTCCGGCGTGTAGGACGAGACCGCCTTGGTCCAGATCACGGCCGAGCGCAGCTCGCTGATCTGGGGCATGCCGCGCAGACGATCAACGACCGCTTTCAGCGTCTCGCCCGAGTCCGACAGATCGTCCACCAGGAGCACTCGACCCGCCAATTCGCCCTTGGGCATGGTGATGTACTTGGCCATGTCGAGACGACCCTGGATCGTGCCGGCTTCCGCCCGGTAAGAGCTGGTCGACATGATCGCCAGGGGCTTGTCGAACACCCGCGACAGCACATCGCCGGGGCGAAGACCGCCGCGCGCGAGGCAAAGGATCTGATCAAACTGCCAGCCCGAGTGGTAAACCTTCAGCGCAAGCTGCTCGGTGAGAAGATGGTAGTCGTCCCAAGAGACGTACAGGTGCTTGCCATCGTCGGTCAGCATTCTGGATTTCCTTGTTGAGCCGGGAACCGGCAAAGCTTTTTCGACACGCTGATCAGGCCTTGTAGGGGTGACGCAGCAAAATCGTGTGGTCCCGATCGGGACCGGTGGAGACCATGTCGATC
>CALRVU010000498.1:0-3345 GCA_943371685.1 Bordetella parapertussis
GGCCTTCAGGCCGATGCTGTAGTCGCCCGCCTTGGAGGCGCCGCCGGCAAAGTTGGCCACCGCCGAGGAACGGCCACCAAAGTTGGCGCCCACGCTGATCGGCACCGACAGGTCAACGCCGGCCCACACCTGGAAGTACTGAGGCTCGAACAACATGCGCCAGGCCAGTGCGCCCTTGGTGGTGTTGGGATCCAGGCCGCCCAGGCCCACGCTGCTGCCATTGGGGCCCAGGGCAAAGATGTCCTTGGTCACCTTGAGCGTGCGGTTGTAGGCCAGTTCGGTCACCAGCGCACCGCCCTGCCACAGGCCGTTGGGCTGCAGCACGTACACGCCCGAGGCCTGCAAGTGCGCCGTGCGGCCCACGGCAAAGCAAGGGTTGCTGTCTGACGAGCCGCAAGCCAGCACCGGGCCCAGGCCCAGCACGGCCGGGTCGCTGTTCAGCGGTGCGTTGGTGCGCAGCGAGCCCTCCACCGCCCAATTCAGCTGGCCGATCGACGAGGTGACGCTGGCGCCCACGGTGCGGATGTTGCTGCCGTAGGCCAGGTGCACATTGCCGTTGACGAAGTCGAACACCGGCACGGCCGGCGTCTTGTCGTGGTACTGGGCCAGGTACAGGCCGAACTCATAGTCGCCACCGGTCGGGCTGTAGCGCAGCTGCAGGCCGCCCTGGCCGCTGTTCTTGGGCCGCAGGTCCTGGTCGCGGTCGTAGCTCAGCACGATGGGCAGGCCGTTGGCATCGGTGCCAAAGTTGACCGTGCCGGTGCCCACATAGTCCTGGTTGGAGAAGTAGCTGCCCACGCCGGGGATCTTGCTGGGCCGCCACTTGAGCTGGTAGTAGGCGCCCATCGACAGGCCTTCGGCCAGCTGCAGCGAGCCGGAGATCTGCTCGACCGGCAACAGCACCTCCTTGAACTGCCAGCCCGGCACCGACACGATCTTGGCCACATCCACCGGCCCTTGCGCATTGGCGATGCCGTTCTGGCCGAAGAACAGGCTCTCACCCCACTGCAGCGTGTGCTTGCCCAGGCGCAGCGTGCCCTTCAGGCCACCGACATCGCCCTTGAAGTAGGCAAAGGCATCCAGCAGCTCGGCGCCCAGGCCATGCTGGCGCCGGGTGGCTGGCAAGAACTCATTGGGGTCCTGGCCGGCAAACACGTTGGCGGTGGAGATGGCCGCACCGATGGGGTTGCCGGCGGCGAACAAGGGCGTGCTGCCCGAGTAGTCGTTGCGCTGCAGGTAGACGCTGTCGCGCCAGGCGCTGCCGCTCAGGCGCACACCCCAGCTGCGGGTGGACAGGTCGAGCTCGGCCAGCAGATCGAGCCGGTTCGAGATCAGGCCCTTGTTGAAGTTGTGATCGCCATCGTCCTCGTTGATGGTGCCCGGGTCCAGGGCCACATCCATGCGGGTCAGTGCGGCCGACGGATCCTTGACGCGCCAGGCAGCGCTGTACTTGGGGGTCAGGTCCAGACGAACCTTGGTCTCGCTGTCCGAGGTCTCGATGTCAAAAGCCTGGGCCGCGGGCAAGGCCAATGCGGCCGCGGCGGCCAAGGCAAGGTGGTGGGGTCTCATGGTGTCTCCTGGGTCTTTTCTGGCAAAGAAAGTCGCACGCACGTCAACCCGGTTTTGCTTATGTTCTTTAACTGAATTCTTGAAAGCAGAACCAGGCCGCGGTGCGCTTCAATTCGCAATGCACATGCCAGTCGGCAGCGCGCGGGGTGCCAGGTCTTTCCAATGAGGAAGCCCCCACCGAGGAGAGAAACCCCCCAATCTCCGGACTTTCCCGAGTGTCCAGAAACGCGGTTTTGCGAGCCAATGGCAGCCTCGCGATTGATTCAATTGCGAAACTTAAGCCCCATGCGGGCGCCGATCGCTTCATCAAATCCGCAACGCCATGACACGCACCCAACGCATCTCCCTGGCCGAGGCCGCCCGGCAAACCGGCGCGCTGCTGCGGCGCGGCGACAGCGCCCATTTCGAAGGCAGCAAGGAGCGCTCACCCACCCTGGCCGACCTGAGCGAGGCGCTGTTCTTTTCGCCGGGCGATGGCCGCATCTGGATGAACGACCAGCGCATGCTGCTGATCCACAGCTCGGCCATGGGCCATCTGCGCCGCGAGCTGATCGACACCCTGGGCCTGGAGCGCGCCCGCGGCCTGCTCACACGGGCCGGCTATGTCAGCGGCGCCCGCGACGCCCAGCTGGTGCGCGAGCGCTGGCCCTCGGGCGATGCCACTGCCGTCTTCATGGCCGGCACCCAGCTGCATGCGCTGGAGGGGGCCGTCAAGGTCACGCCGCTGTCCTTTGATTTCGACATCGACCGCGGCACCTACGAGGGCGAGTTCTTGTGGGAGCACGCCAGCGAGGACGATGAGCACATCAGCGCCTACGGCATCGGCACCGAGCCGGCCTGCTGGACCCAGATCGGCTATGCCACCGGCTATGTCACCGGCCTGTTCGGCCAGCTGGTGGTGTTCCGCGAGACCGAATGCCGGTCGATGGGCGCCAGCGCCTGCAAGGTGGTGGGCCGCCATGCGGCCGCCTGGGGCGATGTGAGCGAGGACCTGCGCTACCTGCAGGCACAAGACTTCCAGAGCCTGGCCGGTGCCCCCGGCCAGCAGGCCGCCGCCCGCGACGACAGCCCCACACCAGTGGCCCCGCCGCCGCCCGCCAGCAAGGATCCGCATGCGGTGGTCGGCGCCTCCTCGGCCTTCAACTCGGCCTGTCACCAGCTCGACCGGGTGGCCCGCACCCGCGCCACCGTGCTGTTCACCGGCGAGTCCGGCGTGGGCAAAGAGGTGTTCGCCCGGCGGCTGCACCGCATCAGCCCGCGGTCCCAGCAGGCCTTTGTCGCCGTCAACTGCGCGGCCATCCCCGACACCCTGATCGAGAGCGAGCTGTTCGGCGTGGAGCGCGGCGGCTTCACTGGCGCCAGCCAGTCGCGCCCCGGGCGCTTTGAGCGGGCGCATGGCGGCACCCTGTTCCTGGACGAGATCGCCACCCTGAGCCTGGTCAGCCAGGGCAAGCTGCTGCGGGCCATCCAGGAGGGCGAAATCGAACGGGTGGGTGGCACCCAGACCCTGAAGGTGGATGTGCGCCTGGTGGCCGCCACCAATGTGGACCTGCAGGCCGAGGTGCAGGCCGGCCGCTTCCGCGAAGACCTGTACTTCCGGCTCAATGTCTACCCCGTCCACCTGCCGCCGCTGCGCGACCGGCGCGACGACATCCCGCTGTTGATGAACCACTTTCTGCGCCGCGAGTGCGAGCGGCACGGCCTGAACGTGCCCGGCTTTACCCAGCGCGCCGTGCGGGCCCTGCTGCACTACAGCTATCCCGGCAACATCCGCGA
>CALRVU010000499.1:0-3331 GCA_943371685.1 Bordetella parapertussis
GTCGTCGCGCAGCGCGATCACATGGGGGTTGAGCTCGGCCACGGTGATGCGCAGGCCGGGCAGATGGTGGTGACAGAACTTGACCAGCGAGCCGCCACCCAGGCCGACCATGGCCATGTGGCGCGGCTCGGGCTTGAACAGCAGGAAACCCATCATCGTGCGGGTATAGGCCAGCTCCAGCGCCGTCGGGTCGAGGATCAGCATGCGGCTCTGGATCTCGCAGATGGAGAAATGCAGGGCGCGGGTGGTCAGGCTGGTGTGGACATAGGGCTTCACATGCTCGATGGGCGCATGGTCGAGCGGGGGCACAGTGTCGGGCATGGCATAGAGTGTCCCACGGTGCTCCGGGCGCTTGCGCTATCGTCGGGTGCCGTCCCGCCGCGCCTTGCGCCCGTCACGATGAACGCCATGAACGTTACGCCCGCCTTGCTGGCCCGTCCCGGGCTGGTGATCTTTGCCCACGACCTGCCGCGCCTGGCCCGCTTCTATGCCGGTCTGCTGGACACCGTGCCCGAGGAGGTGGCACCCGGTCACCTGCACCTGTCGCTGCCGGGCCTGGACCTGACGCTGGTGGCCATCCCGGCGCACATTGCCGAGACCTTCGAGATCAGCCGGCCGCCGGCGCTGCGCGATGAAACGGCGCTCAAACCGATGTTGCCAGTGCCGTCACTGGCGGCTGCGCGTGCGGTGGCGCCCGGCTTGGGCGGTGGGGTGGACCCGGCCGATCGTGAATGGCGGGCCGGAACGGTAATGCAGGTCAACGGCCACGACCCCGAGGGCAATGTGTTCGGCCTGACGGCCGCGCTGGACATGGCGCCGGCCTTGCAGCGACCTGCTCCTGCTTTCCCCACGCTGAGCACATCGCGCCTGCATTTGCGCGAGATCACCCAGGCCGATGCCCCGACCCTGCTGGCCCTGCATGGCGATGCGGCGCTGATGCGCTGGTATGGCAGTGAGCCGCTGGCCAGTCTGGCAGCGGCGCAGGGCCTGGTGCGGGTGTTTGATGGCTGGCGGCAGCAGGCCAACCCGGGTGTGCGTTGGGGCCTGGTCCGGACCGAGGATGAGGCCACGCTGCTGGGTACCTGCGGCCTGTTCGGCTGGAACCGGACCTGGCGCAAGTGCACGCTGGGTTATGAACTGGCGGCGGCGGCCCAAGGCCAGGGTTTGATGCGCGAGGCCCTGGCCGCGGCATTGGACTGGGGCTTCGTGGCCATGGACCTGAACCGGGTCGAGGCGCTGGTGCATCCGGACAACGCACCGTCGATCGCGGTTCTGCAGCGCCTGGGATTTGTGCAGGAGGGCCGCTTGCGTCAGGTGGCCCGCTTTGGCGGGCAGCAGCACGACATGCTGCAATGGGCGCTGTTGCGCGAGGATTGGCCTGGCGCGTCAGGCCTGAGCCAGGCCTGAGCTGCTGCTGCGGCCGCTGCCGCTGGCGCCATAGACGGCCTGGGGCGCGGCGCTGGCGGGCAGCAGCACGTCGATGGCGCGGTCCAGCGCATTGGTGGCACGGGCCACGGCGTCGCGCTGGGCAGCCACCTGGCCGCTGGTACGGGCCAGACGGCGGCGCAACTCAGGCGGCACGCCGGCGCTGCTGCGACTGGCGCGGGCAAAGTGGTCCACCGCACGGGCCAGTGAGCGGTGCAGCTCGCTGGCGGCAGCCTCGGCCGCAGCGGCGTCCTGCAGCTTCAGCGCATTGCCCAGGGCGGTCAGCTGCTGCTCGACGGCGCTGACCGTGGCCTCAAGCTCGACGGTGGCGCGCAAGGCCAGTTGTTCGGTGTGGGAGCTGATCATGATGGCATCCGGCCGGCGCCGGTCAAACGCGAGTCTGCACGCGCGAAGGCGCGAGGGTTCAGGCCGTGTTGACGCCATTGCCAACGGGCGGCCATTCCCAGGGTTTCTCGGCCCCCGCGGGGGCCTCTGCAAGGCCAGCGGCTTCAGGCCGATGAGCGCGAGAGCAGTTCCTGTGCGTTGCTGATCAGCTTGTCGGCGATCTTGTCCGGATTGATCTGGAACTGGCCGTCCCGGATGGCCTGGGCGATGCGTTTGACCTTGTCGGCGTCGAACGAGCCCTCGACGCTGCGGCTTTGCAGCTCGCTGGCAGCGGCCGAGATGTCGACCTTTGCGCTGGCCGTGGCTTGTGCTGTCGATCCCGACTTCTTGTCGGTGTCGGTGGTCTTGCGTTCTGTGGCCAGCGGGCTGACCGCTGGCTTGCTGTCGGGGGAACCGATTTTCATGGTGTTCTCCTGCGGGCCCTGAAAAGCTCGGGCAACCCGATGCACTTGTGTGCACTATCGGTGCGCCCCGGCGGGACTTTAGCCTTTTTGATCTGAGAAATGGCGGTGTTCACAGGCTGATCTCCACCAATCGGTCGGCCACGGCGCGGCCTTGCAGTAGCTTGCCGTTGTCCATGCGCACGCGGATGATCTGGCCCTCCAGACCGGCATTCATGGCCTGGCCTTCAGAGGCGATCTTCCATCCCGGGCCGCCGGCGATGACCTTGACGGTCTCACCCGCCGCAAACCACAGGCGTGACTTCATGTCGGGTTGGCGCAGTGCACTGCCGGCAGCCAGGGGTCGCACCAGGCTGCGGCCCACGGCCAGGGCAGGATCGGTCAGAGCCGCGCCCGGTGCGGCGGCCATGTCGACCTCGGCGTCCATCAGATGCTGGGCCGTCAGCACGGTGCCGGCGGGAAGGGCGTCGCGCAGCACCAGGGCTTGGCGCCAGACCTTGACGGTGATCGGCAGGCTGACGTTCCAGGCCTTGGGGCCTTGCACGCACTTCAGGCCGATGCGGGTGCGGCCCCAGGCCGGCAAGCCGGCGGGCAGATAGGGTTCGATGCGCTGGCAGGGAGCCAGCTGAAGGCGGGGGTCGAGCTGGCCCACTTCAACCTCGATGCGCACGGCGGTGGCCGCGCTGGCGCCGGCCTGTCCACCCGGTGCAGCGCTGTGGCTGGCCAGTTCGGTGATGCGGGCCTGCAATTCGTCGCTCAGCTTGGCGTCGACCCCCTGGGCGGCACTGACGCTGGCTGCCAGCAGCCAGGCCAGACCCACCAATGGCCCGCGCCACGCAGCGGCGACTGCACGGCAGGCCAGCAGCGGGTGGGTGAGGGCAGGGCGGAGCGGCATGGTGTCGAGCGGCGGGGTGAGGCTGAAGTGCAAGGGGGGAACGGGCTGCGTCAGGTATTGCACTGTAGGCAGCGGGGGGCGGCCGGTTGCCACGAAATGCAGCCGCCCAGGCGGCCATTTCCGACCTTTCCAGGTGCGCAGGCCTCCCCACAATCGGTGCCAAGGCCTTGGGCAGGCCGGCCATCCCCGATTCACGGGGTTATCG
>CALRVU010000500.1:0-3324 GCA_943371685.1 Bordetella parapertussis
CAGCCGCTCCGAGATCAGGTCCTGGTGTGGGCTGAAGGTGTCATAGGGCAGGGTTTCCCAGTCGGGGAACACGGCCACCCGCAGGCCCGGCGCAAAGAAGGGCAGTTCATCGGCCAGGCGCTGGGCATCGCCCGGCTCGGCGGTGATGATGGCCAGCAGGCGCTGCTCGTCCTTGCGCGCCTGGGCCAGGCGGGCCAGCAGCAGGGCGTCGGCCGAGCCGATGGGACGGGGCAGGGAAAAGCGTTTGCCAGGGGCGATGACGGGCAGTTGCATGGGCGGGCAGCGACGGGCTCAGTAACGACAACACGCCCCGGAGCACAGAACTCGGGGGCGTTGTCGCGCTCGATTTTAGAATCCCGGCAATGACCACCTATTCCGTTGGGGCCGAACCCCGTTGTTTCGCCTTGGTGCCTTGCGCCGGCAGTGGCAGCCGCGCCGGCAGTTTCAACCCCAAGCAGTACGAACCGGTGGCCGGCCGGCCGCTGGTGGCTCACACCCTGTCGGCCTTGGCCCAGGTGCCGCAGCTGGTGGCCACGCTGGTGGTGCTGGCGCCCGACGACGAGCAGTTTGCCGATGAGCTGCCGGGCCTGGAGGGCGAGCGACTGTGGTGCGCCAAGGTGGGCGGCGCCACT
Organism: Bordetella parapertussis; assembly: GCA_943371685.1. Taxonomy (GTDB): domain Bacteria; phylum Pseudomonadota; class Gammaproteobacteria; order Burkholderiales; family Burkholderiaceae_C; genus Ideonella; species Ideonella parapertussis_A. The sequence continues at coordinate 633 of CALRVU010000500.1, forward strand.
CGCGCCGAGAGCGTGGCCAACGGCCTGGCTGAGCTGCGGGCCCGCGGCGCCCAGCCGCATGACTGGGTGCTGGTGCACGATGCAGCCCGTTGCCTGATCCGCCCCGCCTGGGTGGAGCGCCTGATCGAGGCCTGCGCCGACGACGAGGTGGGCGGCCTGCTGGCCCTGCCCCTGGCCGACACGCTGAAGGCCGAGGAAACCGGTCGCGTGGGCGCCACGGTGGACCGCAGCGGCAAATGGGCAGCGCAGACGCCGCAGATGTTCCGCTTAGGTCTGCTGGCACCCGCCTTGGCGGCAGCCGGTGACGGTGTGACCGATGAAGCGAGCGCCGTGGAGGCCCTGGGCCACAGCCCGAAGCTGGTGCGCGGCGAGTTCGAGAACTTCAAGGTGACCTGGCCGGGTGACTTTGCCATGGCCGAGCGCATGCTGGCCACCGCGCGGCGCGGCGCAGAGGTGCGGGCTTTTGTGCCGGCCAAGGACTTTGAGTTGATGCAGCAGTTCTATGCCGACATCGGTTTCGAGCGCGAGTTCAGCCAGGGCGGTCTGGCGGGTTTCCGCATGGGGCAGACGGCCTTTCTGCTGCAGGACTTCTATGTGGCCGAGCATGCCAGCAACTTCGTCATGCACCTGACGGTGGATGACCTCGACCTGTTCTGGGCTCAGTTGCAAGCGGCGGGCATCGCCGCCCGCTACGACGTCAAGCTCGGCCGGCCCCAGCGACGGCCCTGGGGGCTGGTGGACATGACCCTGATCGACCCGACCGGCGTGCTGTGGCGCGTGGCGCAACGCCTGGAGACTGAATCATGAGCAGCTTGTCTTCGATGCCCTTGATGCGGGTGGGTGAGGGCTGGGACACCCATGCCCTGGAGACCGGACGGCCACTGGTGCTGGGCGGTGTGACCATCCCGCACAGCCACGGCCTGCTCGGTCATTCGGACGCCGATGCCCTGCTGCATGCCATGACCGATGCCTTGCTGGGTGCGGCGGCGCTGGGCGACATCGGCCGGCACTTTCCGGACACGGCGCTGGAGTTCAAGGGCGCCGACTCAGCCGTGCTGCTGGCCGAGGCCATGCGCCGGGTGCGGGCGCAAGGCTGGGAGCTGGTCAATCTCGACAGCACCATCGTGGCCCAGGCGCCCAAGATGGCGCCTCACATTCCGGCCATGGTCGAGCGGGTGGCACAGGCCTTGGGCGTGGATGCGGGTCGCATCAACATCAAGGCCAAGACCGCTGAAAAAATGGGCCCGGTGGGCGAGGGGCGGGCCATCGAGGCCCGCGCCGTCTGCCTCTTGATCAAGCCTTGACGCTCAAGCCTTCTTGAGCCGGATGTGGGCCATCAGTCCGCCGTCGCGGGCGTTGACGAGCTCCAGCGTACCGTCGATGCGTTGCAGGGCTTTCTTGACGATGGCCAGGCCCAGGCCGGCGCCAGTGGCGGCGGTGCGGGCGGCGTCACCGCGAAAGAAGGGCGTGGTCAGCTGGTCGATCTTCTCGGGTGCCACGCCCTGGCCGTAGTCGCGCACGGTGATGATGACCGTGTCGCCGGCCATCACATGGCTGACCTTGACCTTGGCCACACCGGTTTCTACCGTGCGGCCGTAGCGGCGGGCGTTCTCGAACAGGTTGGCAAAGACGCGGCCCAGCTCGGTATCGTCGCCCTGCACGCGCAGGGCTGGCGGCAGGCGCAGCGAGAAGCGGATCTGCGTGCCGTCACGGAAGGCTGCCGCCTCGCGGGCCACGACGCTGGCCAGTTCGACCGGCTCGGTGCGGATGTCGCCCGGCCGGGCGTAGTCCATGAACTTGTCGATGATGGCGTCGAGCTGGTCGATGTCGAGCGCCATGTTGCGTCGAGCTTCTTCATCGGCCACGCTGATCTCGGCCTCCAGCCGCAGCCGGGCCAGCGGCGTGCGCAGGTCGTGCGAGATGCCCGCCAGCATCACGGCGCGCTCTTCCTCGACCTTGGCCAGTTCGCGGGCCATGCGGTTGAAGCCGATGTTGACCGCACGGATCTCACTGGTGATCGTGGTCTCGTCGAGTTGCGAATCGAACTCGCCTTCGCGGATCCGGCTGGCGGCAAATGACAGGTTCTTCAGTGGCCGGTTGATCAGGCTGGCAATGGCCGCCGAGCCGAGCAGGGTGGCAAACAAGGCAATGCCGACCCAGACCATCCAGGTGCTGGGCGTCAGGGGCAGGACCCGCGCCGGCTCGGCCTGCAGCCAATAGGGGTCTTCGTTGATGTAGAAGCCGACCCACAACGCCGGTGTCTCGTTCATCGTCCGGGCCACCACGGTGGTTGCGCCCAGGCGCTCGCGCAGGTCGTTGGCCACCCGGCGGGTGAAACGATCGGTCTCGAAAGGCTCCCAGCGGTCACCCGGCTCGCGCGGCACGATCTTCACGCCCTCTTCATCGCGCAGGGTCTTGACCACGGCGATGCGGTTGATGCCGTCGGAGTAGCGCAGCGCGGCGCGCGACAGGTTCACCAGGCTGGCGATCTCCTGACCGGCCTGCACGGCACGGGGCTCGAACTCAAGCTGCTTGAGGGTTTGAACCCAGGCCACGATGCCGCCGCAGAGCAGGATGCCCAGCAGCACAAAGGTGCGCCAGAACAGGTTCAGCGACAGCGGCGGTGTCTTCACACCCACGTCAGGCGGCCTCGCCCGGGACGAACACATAGCCTACGCCCCAGACCGTCTGG
>CALRVU010000501.1:0-3321 GCA_943371685.1 Bordetella parapertussis
CGCTCAGGCTGACCTTGCCGCCGGCAGACAGGCGCTCACTGATGGACTGCTGCAGGGTGTTGCGGTAGCTCTGCAGGCTGCCCAGGATCTTGGAGTCGTCGCGCACGTCCAGCGTGGCCTGGCTGCGGAAGAGCAGGCCGTCCTTCTGCAGCGGCGCATCCTTCAGGTCGTTGCTGCCCAGCAGTTCGGTGGTGACGAAATAGCGGCTGACATCGACCTCGGTGTCGGTGGTGCCGGCCACATCAATGACAGAGCCCTCGGCCATCACCACCCGGGCGTCGCTGTTGCCGTCGATGTAGTTGACGGCATTGCGCGGCTCGTAGCTGGGCGTGACCTCGGCCCGCACATAGACCGACGCGCCCGGCGCGATGACTTGAGCGCCTTTGTCGAGCAACACGGTCTTGCCGGCCAGGTCGATGCGCGGATTGACGTAGGTGGCGTTGCCGTCGCTGGTCTTGACCGTGCCGTCGGCGTTGCGCTCGGTATCTGCCGTGATGGTGGTCAGGCTGCCGGCGCCCAGCACCAGATCGCCCGAGGCGGTGGCCGAAGCGCTGACGTTGTTGGGCTGGGCCCGGCCCTGGGCGCGCAGGATGATGGAGCCGTTCTCGGTGACGCTGGTGGTGGCGCGGACGATGCCCGACTGGTTGACCGCCATGCCCACCAGGGTGGTGTTGCCACGCGCGGTGTCGATGGTGCCGGTCGCCAGATTGGCCACGCTGCCGCGGCCGCCCTCGGGCGAGCTGCCCGGGCCGTTGCCCACCTCGACCAGCAGGCCGCGCAGGGTCGGAACCTCGGCATTGGCCTCGGAAGCGTAGAGCTTGTTCGAGGCAGGGTTCTGCAGATAGACCGAACCGCCGGCGGCCAGCACCGTCTGGCCGCCCGGTGTACTGATGCTGCCGGCGTTCTCGACCCGTTTGGCGAACAGGAACACCCGACCGCCCTGGCCGTCGGTGGTCAGTGCTGCGCCCTGCTCCACCCGCACGAAGTTCTTGGCGTCGATGAAGTCCTCGGGCGCACCTTCGTAGGCAAAGGCCGGACTGGTCGGGTTGTAGACCAGGTGGTTGACCAGGCCGGAGTTGAACTCGGTGTCACTGATGTTCAGGGTGGACGCGATCAGGGAGCCGGTATTGACCTCGGCGCCCTTCCCGAACAGGATGCCGTTGGCATTGATCAGGTAGATCTCGCCCTGATTGGTGGCTTTGAGCTTGCCGAAGATCTGCGACGGTGCCGTCGAGCCCACCACCCGGTTGAGGGCGCTGGCGCCCGTCTTGGCCATGTCGAAGGTGACGCTGCTGCTGGCGCCGATGTCAAAGCTCTGCCACTGGTAGATGGCGCGCTGGCTGGTCTGCTTGATGGTCTGGTCGACACCGCCCTTGTTGTTGACCGCATTGACCGGTGCCGCACTGCCCGTGCCGTTGACACGCCAGGTGACGGCGGGCACCGGCACTTGCGCCGGCGCTGGCGCGGGGGTGGCCGCCTGCAGGTCACCGAGGCACAGCAAGGGCATGGCGGCAGCCAGGGCGGCACACAGCGGCGACAGACGGCGGGGAAAGCGTGCGGACATGGCGGCTGGGTTTCGATTCAGGTTGTTCGGTGCGGTGCGGTGCGGTGCGGTGAGGGCGACGGGCGCTCAGAAGCGCAGGCGCAGGCGGCCATGCACGGTGGCTTTGCCGACCACCGTGTCACCACTGGGGTGCTGGGGCCAGGCCAGGTCCACCGCGCCCTCGATGCCCGGCGTGGCGGCGCTGTTCCAGCGCAAGCCCAGGCCGGGCGCCCACAGGTTCACATGGCCGGCCTGTCCGGCCGGCGGGGCGATGGTCAATACACGGCCGGCATCGACGAAGACCAGGCCGCGCAGCTCGCGCCAGCCCGGTTCACCCAGCTCGGCAAAGTTGGGCGTGCGCCACTCGGCCGACAACAGCACGCCATGGTCACCACTGGCGGCGCTTTCCAGGTAGCCACGCACGGTCTCGGCACCCCCCAGGGTGAACTGCTCGGCACTGATCAGCTCGCGGCCGGCCATCTGACCCGAGAAGCGCAGGCTGGGGCTGCCCCAGGCATAGGCGCTCATCCAGCGCAGGTCCCAGCGGCCGACGACGAAGCTGCCGTCGCCGCCCTTGCGCTTGCAAGCGAATTGGTCTTGCAAGACGATGTCTCCGTTAGCCAGTGGGCAAGCCACCTCGCGGCTGAGCAGCTGGTTCCACGCCGCCGTCAGGCTGGTGTTGATCTGGATGCGGCCCCACTCGCCGTCGTACTGGTCACCCACGGCCAACTGGAACGGCAGATAGCGCACGGGGGTGCTGATGCTGTCGGTACCAAAGTTGATCTGCTCGCGCAGGTGCTTGAGGTCGGCGCCCCAGCTGACCCAGGCGGCGCCGCCACTGCGCGCGATCAGGGCGCTGCGCCGCAGGCCCAGGGTGCTGCCATTGCCCACCACCTGGGTGCCACCCAGCGTGGCCACTTCGCTGTCGGACAGCGACAGCGAGAAGGTCCAGTTCTGGCCGTCCTCGGTGGGCAGGCTGTAGTTGGCCACCAGCACCTTGGACTGGTCAGGCGAGGTCGGCGCCGTCTGCAGCGTCAGCGCCAGCGAGTGGTCGCGCTGGAACAGGTTGTTGTAGCGCAGCGCCGCACTGGCGCGCAGAAACTCGGTGTCCTTGGCATGCTGGTTGTTCACCTCGACACTGCCCGAGAACGGCAGGCTGTCGTTGACCTGCAGCTCGACATCGATGGTGCCGGGACGCAGGCCGGGCTTGATGACCGGCTGCACACGCCGGTCCTCGGTGCGGTTGAGGGCGGCGATCTGGGCCTGGACCCGGTTGAAATCAGGCACTTGCCCCGGGGACAGCTCAGCCACCCGGCTGCGGATCTGGCCCAGCGCGTGGTACTTGGAGCCGGCGACATAGACCGAACCGATGCGTCCTTCAATGACGCGCAGCTGGACCACGCCAGCGTCCACCGACTGCTCCGGGATGTCGACCAGCACGGTCAGAAAGCCGGCCTGCTGGTACAGGGTCTCCAGCGCCGTGCGGGCAGCCTCCACGGCCTTCATGTCCTTGTCCGGGCCCAGGTGGGGCTGCACCGCACGCTCGATCTGCGCCACCGTCAGCACGGTGTTGCCTTCGATCTCGTACTCCCAGATGTCGAAGCGCGGCTCAGCAGGCGCCGACTCGGCCGGCTTGGCAGAGGGTGCCGCCGTCTGTGCCAGCGCACCCGTGACGGGCCAGGCCAGGGCGGATGCCGCCAAGGCAGCCAGCGCCGCGCGCACGGACGCTGCCACGGGCCGGGCCCGGGGCAGAACGAGGGGGGTGCAGTTTCCGGATT
>CALRVU010000502.1:0-3315 GCA_943371685.1 Bordetella parapertussis
CGGCGGCGCCCATCGAGCGCTCCAACCAAGCCGCACAGCTCGCGGAGCTCCGTGCTGCCAAGGCCCTGGCCGACAAGCGCATCGCGCGTCTGCAGGAACTGGCCGACACCGTGCCGCGCAAGGAGATCGAAGCCGCCGAGAACGAAGCCGCCAGTCTGTCGGCGCGCATTGCTGCGGTCGGTGGTGGCCTGTCCACGCGCGAGGCGTTGCTGGCACCGGTGTCGGGCGTGATCGCCTCGGCCCATGCCGTGGCCGGCCAGGTGGTGGATGCACGCGAACTCATCTTCGAGATCGTCGACCCTTTGCGCCTGCGCATCGAGGCCTTGGCCTTCGACGCCGCGATCGCCTCCAACATCGACACCGCGACGATGGCCCTGGGCAAGCAGCGCGTCCCGCTCACCTTCATCGGCGCCTCGCGCAGCCTGCGTGAGCAGGCGCTGCCGCTGGCCTTCCGCGCCCAGGGCGCCGCACTCGACCAGTTGGCCGTTGGCCAGCCGGTGCGGGTGTTCGTGCAGACGAAGGACAAGGTCAAGGGCATCCCGGTGCCGATGGCATCGCTGATGAAGAACCCAACCAACCAGACCGTGGTCTGGGTGAAGACGGCGCCGGAACGGTTCGAACCCCGAACCGTCACCACCGAGCCGCTGGACGGTGTCCACGCCGCAGTCACGTCAGGGCTGCAGCCCGGTGACCGCGTCGCGACACAAGGCGCCATCTTGATCAACCAGGTGCGCTGACATGAAGCCCCCACGTTCACTTCGTTCACTGCCCCCCGAGGGGGCCCAGGCCTCCCTTGGGACGGCCCGGCGGGAGGCCTGACATGTTCAAGTGGCTACTCGAAAACAGCCTGGCCAACCGGCTGCTGGTGCTGATCGCGGCCGTCGTGCTGATGGTCTATGGCGCGTTCACGCTAACGCGCACGCCGGTGGACGTGTTCCCCGATCTCAACAAGCCCACGGTCACGATCATGACCGAGGCTGGCGGCATGGCCGCCGAGGAGGTGGAGCAGCTCATCACCTTCCCGCTGGAGACGACGATGAACGGCCTGCCGGGCGTGGAGAGCGTGCGCTCCACCTCGTCGGCCGGCCTGTCCTTCCTGTACGTCACCTTCGACTGGAGCGTGGACATCTACCGCGCCCGCCAGCTCGTCGCCGAGCGCTTGTCGTCGATGGAGGAAGGGCTGCCCGAGGGCCTGGTTCCGCGCATGGGGCCGATCAGCTCGATCATGGGCGAGATCATGCAGATCGCGATTCCCGTCGACGAACGCAAGATCAGCCCGATGGCCGTGCGCGAGTACGCCGACTGGGTCCTGCGGCCCCGGCTGCTGGCGGTGCCCGGCGTCGCGCAGGTCATACCGATCGGCGGCGAGGTGCGGCAGTTCCAGGTGCAGCCGAACACGGCACGCATGGCCGAACTGAGCATCACGCACGACCAGCTGGAGGCGGCGCTGCGCGGCTTCTCGGCCAACAGCTCCGGCGGCTTCCTGGAGCTCAACGGCCGCGAATACCTCATCCGCCATCTGGGCCGCACCTCGCGGCTGGAGGACCTTGGCAACCTGGCCATTGGCAGCGCGGTCGGCAGCAACCGTGGTCAAGTGATCCTGCTGCGACAGATCGCCGAGGTGACATTCGCCGCAGCCATCAAGCGCGGCGAAGGTGGCTTCGAAGGCAAGCCGGCGGTGATCCTGGGCATCCAGAAGCAGCCCACCGCCGACACCATCGCGCTCACGCGCACCCTCGAAGAGGCGCTCACGGGCCTGAAGGCTTCACTGCCCGCAGGCATGGACGCTCCGAGGGTGACATTCCGCCAGGCCAGCTTCATCGAAGCCTCGATCACCACGCTGCAAGGCAAGCTGATTGGCGCATCGATCTTCGTCGCGGTGATCCTGTTCTTCTTCCTCGGCACGGTCCGGCCCACCGTGATCGCGCTGACGGCGATCCCGGTGTCGATCTTCATCACCGCACTGGTCTTTCGCTACTTCGGCCTGTCGATCAACACGATGACGCTGGGCGGCCTGGCGATCGCCATCGGTGGCTTGGTGGACGACGCCGTGGTGGACGTGGAGAACATCCTGCGCCGGCTGAAAGAGGACCGGACGCGCCACCCTCAGCACCGCTTGCATCCGCTGCAGCTGGTGGCCAAGGCCTCGATGGAGGTGCGTTCCGGCATCCTCTACGCCACGGTGATCATCGTCCTGGTGTTCCTGCCGCTGTTCGCGCTGCCAGGCATCGAGGGGCGGCTGTTCGTGCCGCTGGGCGCGGCCTTCATTGCGTCGACGCTGGCGTCGCTGCTGGTGTCAGTGACGGTGACGCCGGTGCTCAGCTACTACCTGCTGCCCCGCCTGAAGACGCTGGACCACGGTGACACGCGGGCACTGGCCTGGCTCAAGCGGCACTACCGCGGCGGCCTGCAGGCGGTGCTCAACCGCCCAAAGGCCGCCCTGGCGGCAGCCGGCCTGGCGGTGCTGGTGGCGGGCGTCGCCGTGCCCTTCTTCCCCACCACCTTCCTGCCGCCCTTCAACGAAGGCACCTTGCTGGTGGGCATTCGCCTGAACCCCGGCGTCACGCTCACCGAGAGCTCGGCGCTGGCACGGCAGGCGGAGGTGCTGATCTCGCAGGTGCCCGAGGTCACGCACGTCGGCCGGCGCAGCGGGCGGGCCGAACTCGACGAACACGCCGAGGGTGTGCATGTCAGCGAACTCGATGTCGGCATCGTTCCGGCCGAGCAGCTGACGCGCACCATGGACGAAGTGCGTGCCGACATCCGCAGTCGACTGGTCAATCTGCCCGCTGCCATCGAGGTCGGGCAACCGATCTCGCACCGCATCGACCACATGCTCTCGGGTGTGCGCTCGCAGATCGCGATCAAGATCTACGGCGAAGACCTGGACGCACTGCGCGGCCAGGCCGATGCGCTGCGTGCCAAGCTGGCCACCACCCCGGGCATTGCTGACTTGGCGGTCGAGAAGCAGGTGCTCGCGCCACAGATCAAGGTGCGCGTGGACTACAGGGCCGCTGCGCAGTACGGCGTGCCGGCACCGCAGATCCTGGCCACGCTGCAAGGCCTGGTGGAAGGCGAGCGCGTGGCGCAGATCGTCGAAGGCAACCGGCGGTTTGCGCTCGTGGTGCGACTGCCAGAGTCGGCGCGTTCAATCGAAGGTTTGAGCCAGATCCTGATCGAGACACCCACCGGTCGGATCCCGCTGTCCAAGGTGGCGAGCATCGAGGACAGCGACGGCCCCAACCAGATCAGCCGCGACGACGGCAAGCGGCGCATCGTGCTGTCGGCCAACGCCTCGGGCCGGCCGCTGTCGGA
>CALRVU010000503.1:0-3312 GCA_943371685.1 Bordetella parapertussis
CATCGCACTGCAACATGGCGTGGGCGCCCACCAGAAAGTCGGGCACGGTGCGCTCGCGCAGGCCACCGCGCTGGCGGTAGCGGCGCTGCATTTCGCCGGCGCGGATGGCGGATTTGGGTTCGGTGGCGCTGTAGCCCACACCCATTTCCTCCAGCACTTCGAGTGCAGCGGAGCCGTTTTTCAGGGCGGTGCAGATTTCGGTCAGTGCGACCTCACAGATGACGACGGGCCCCGTGCTCAGCGACTGGCGCAGGCAGGCCTCGGCGGCATCTGCGGCGGGACCGTCGGCCAGCAGATCGATCAGCACGGAAGAGTCGATGGCGATCATGGTCGCTCAGGTCTCCAGCGGATCGCCCGGCGCGCGACCCCGAATGGCGCGCATGGCTTCGTCGGTGTCGGCAAAGCCGTCGAGCTTGAAACGGCCGCGGGCCTTGGAAATGGCATCGGAGACATCCTTGCGCAAGATGATGCGACTGCCGTCCAGTTCAACCTTCAGGGTGGTGCCTTTGGTCAGACCCAGCGCGTCGCGCACGGCCTTGGGCAATGTGATCTGGCCGCGTTCTGCCACAGTGGCTTCCATTGCAGATTCCGATCGTTTCAGTATGCATGAAGTATACGTACTTGGCGCGATCGCGGCCACTGATCAAGATCAGGAGCAGACAAGAAAACGGGCCTTGCGGCCCGTTTCGTGAATCATGCGCAGCCCTGCGGATGCAATGGCGTCACTGGGGTGTGGCCGGCGCCGCAGCAGTGCCCGGTGCGGCCGCAGCCGGCTCTCCCGTCAGCAATGCCTGCTGGGGCACGCCTTCTGCCGCCTTCTTGGCCAGGATCTGCTTTTCGTGCACGCACTCATCAACCAGCCTGCGGCCCGCCTTGACGTCCATCAGCATCGATTTGTAGGCAATCTGCAGCATCATGGTCTGGCCCTTCACGTCTTCCAGGCGCAATGCGCCGGTCGACGAAAGCACCGGCTTCATGGTGAACTTCTGCTTGCCGAAGCTGACGTCAACGTAGCCGTCGTACTTCGGATTCATCACCACGTTGACGGTCTGGCTGAACTCGCAGTCGTAGACGCCGAAGTGGGTCATCGATGCCGCTGCGTTCTGCTCGCCCTCGGCCGGTGGCAGGGGTACTTCCACTGGCGGCGGCGGCTCTGCCTTCTTGGCCTTGGCCACCTTGGCCGGCTTGGCCGCCTTGGCGGCGGCTGCGGGTTGGGCGGTGGCAGCCGGCTTGGCGGGCTGCGCCGGGCTGGTCTGGGCTGAGGCGGCGCTGGCTGCGCCAAGCAGAACGGCGCACAAGGCGAATCGGTACATGGGGGGAAAACTCCTTCAGTCTTCTAGGGGCTTGACATCTATTGTGCGCCAGCCGCCGTGTGGCGGGGCGCTTTTGAGGTGTCAAGGCGTGACGGCGGGTGCTGGAAACCAGGCTTGTGCCACCTCGGTGGGCAGCTGGGCTCCGCCTGCAAATGATGTGCGGTGGGCACGTTGCAGCACATGCCAGAAATAGCGGTAGCTGGCCCGGTCATGCAGCTGGTCTCGACCCAGGTGACGATGGCGGATCGGTGCCCAATCTGCAGCTTGTGCAGCCAAGATGATCTCGATGGCCTGATCGACCTCGGCGGTGCTGGGTGCGAACGCATCAACGATCGGTCGAATCTGGTCCGGGTGGATGCTCCACATCCGTGTGTAGCCCAGTTCACGGCAGGCTTGCTCGGCGGCAGCTTGCAAGGCGCCGCTGTCCTTGAACTCGGTCACCACGCAATGCGACGGCGTCTTTCCGTGAGCTTGGCATGCGGCGGCGATCTCCAGCTTGGCGCGCAACACCAGTGGATGCCTGAACTGTCCCTTGGCGCCCATGGCCGATTGCGGAATCGCACCGCGGTGCGCCGACACGAAATCCATCAGGCCGAAGGAGAGCGATTCGATGCGTGGATGCGCGGCCATCTGCTGCACGGCTTGAAGTGCACCATGGGTCTCGATCAGCGCATGGAGCGGGATCGGGTGCAGCAGCCCTGCGCGTTGGGCCGCCGCGTCGATCAGGCAGGCGGCGCGGTCCAGATCCGCCAGGTGGCGGGGCTTGGGCACCATCAGATAAGCCAGTCTCTTTCCTGCCGTGGGCAGCAGGGCCTCCAACATGGGCTCGAAAGCAGGGTGCTCGACCGGCACCAGCCGCACGCCAACGCGGCCATGCTGGTTCAGTGGCGAGTCGACCAGCTCTGCCATCAACTGGGCATGCTCCACTTCGCCGCCCACCGGTGCGCCGTCCTCGCCGTCCAGCGTCACATCAAACACCGGGCCCAGCTCAGCCTGCAATTGAAGGCTCTTGCGCATGCGGGCTTCGACCCCGCAGTAGTGATCGCAAACGGGCAGCGTGGCGGAGAGGTCGCCCTCTTCGAACAGCACTTCAGAGGGGTGGCGCGGGGAGGTCATGTCAGTGCGGGCGTTGGCAGTGGCGCGGGCAAGAAAAAAGCCGGTGACGCTGAACGTACACCGGCTTGTCGGCTCATCGCCTGTCAGGCCATGGGCGTTGGATGGCGATCAGAGCAGGTGCTTGACGCCGTCTTTCTCGCCCTCGAGCTCAGCCAGGGTCTTGTTGATGCACTCTTGCGAGAATGCGTCGATCTCCAGGCCGGCAACGATCTTGTACTCGCCACCCTCGCAGGTGACCGGGTAGCCGAACATGGTCTCGGCGGGGATGCCGTATTCGCCGTTCGAAGGCACGCCCATCGTGACCCACTTGCCGTTGGTGCCCAGGGCCCAGTCGCGCATGTGGTCGATGGCGGCATTGGCGGCCGAGGCGGCCGAGGACACGCCGCGGGCGGCGATGATGGCGGCGCCACGCTTGCCCACGGTGGGCAGGAACACGTCCTTGTTCCACTCGTGGTCGTTGATCATGTCCTTGACCGAGGCGCCGTCGATGGTGGCGAAACGGTAGTCGGCATACATGGTCGGCGAGTGGTTGCCCCAGACGGCCAGCTTCTCGATCGACGAGACGGCCTTGCCGGTCTTGGCGGCCAGTTGCGAGGCAGCACGGTTGTGGTCCAGGCGCAGCATGGCGGTGAAGTTCTTGGCCGGCAGGTCCGGTGCTGACTTCATGGCGATGTAGGCGTTGGTGTTGGCGGGGTTGCCGACCACCAGCACCTTGACATTGCGCGATGCCACCGCATTCAGGGCCTTGCCCTGGGCGGTGAAGATGGCGCCGTTGACGGCCAGCAGTTCAGCCCGCTCCATGCCCGGGCCGCGGGGGCGCGAGCCCACCAGCAGGGCGTAGTCGGTACCCTTGAAGGCTTCCATCGGATCGCTGTGGGCTTCG
>CALRVU010000504.1:0-3305 GCA_943371685.1 Bordetella parapertussis
GGCCATGCACTTTGCCGACGAGGCTCTGGTGGTGACCAATCCCGAGGTGTCATCGGTGCGTGACTCGGATCGCATCCTGGGCATGCTGGCCTCCAAGACCAAGCGGGCCATTGAAGGCCGCGAGCCGATCAAGGAACACCTGCTGATCACCCGCTACAACCCGAGCCGGGTGATGGGTGGGCAGATGCTGTCGCTCGACGACATCCAGGAGATCCTGCGGATCGAGCTGATCGGCGTGATCCCCGAGTCGGAGAGCGTGCTGGACGCCTCCAATCAGGGCTTGCCGGCCGTGCATCTGAAGGGCACCGATGTGTCGGAGGCCTATCAGGACGTGGTGGCCCGGTTTCTGGGCGAAGACAAACCCATGCGCTTCATCGACGCCGCCAAGCCCGGCTTCTTCAAGCGCATTTTCGGGAAGGCTTGAGCGCCATGTCGTTTCTCTCGTTCCTGCTGGGTGAGAAGAAGGCCACGGCCAGCGTGGCCAAGGAGCGCCTGCAGATCATCCTGGCCCATGAGCGCAGTGGCCGCAATGCCTCAACACCCGATTACCTGCCGGCCTTGCAGCGCGAACTGGTGGCGGTGATCTCCAAGTACGTGAAGATCAATCCGGACGACATCAAGGTCCAGCTGGAGCGCCAGGACAACCTGGAAGTGCTGGAAGTGAAGATCGAGCTGCCCGACGCCTTGCGCTGAGCCAACCGCAGTGCCCGGCCGACCGGGTCTGCGGATTCAGGCCGCGTCCAGCCACGGGCTGAGGTCGTCTTCCCAGAGTTCGACCTCGGCTTCTTCGATGTGCAGCCAGGCCAGCACCTGGTCCTTGCCCTCGCGCCAATCCACGTCCGGCTCCAGGCCTTCGTGGCGCATCATCAAGGACTCGGCCAGGCGACCTGCCGCCACCAGCGTCTGAACCTCGGGCGCGGTGTGGCTGTCGCCCAGCACCTCGGCATCGTGGTGCAGTCGGATGGCGGTCACGACCTCGGGTGCCAGCTGCCACATCCGGGCCAGCAGGGCTCCGACGACCGCATGGTCGGTTCGGTGGGCAGCGTTCTCGACGGCCGTGAAAGCTTGATCCACGCTGCCCAGGGCCGCCATCAGGGTGGCCGGATAGCCCGGCAGGCTGTGCAACATCACCGGAATGCCGACATGGCAGAACAGGCCATAGGTGTGGGCCGTGTCCACTGACATGCCGGGCAGCTTGCGGGCGATGAACTGCATCGCCTCGGCCTGTTTGCGGGCTCGTTGCCAGAATCGTTGCAGATGCGGGCCCTGGGCTGGCACCGCCTTTTCAGTCAAGAAGCCGGTCATCACCATGGCTGTCTGGTTCAGACCAAGCCGGTTCATGGCCTGGCCCACCGTCTGCACTGCCTGCCCGGTCGAGATCAACGGGCTGTTGGCGGCCTTGAGCAAGGCTGCCGACATCGCCACATCGCTGCTGGCGATCCGGGCAATCGTGCTCAAGTCCGGGTCGGCCTGGCGCCAGGCCTGGCGCATGCGCAGCAGGGCTTCAGGGCATGGCGTGATGCGGATGCCCTGCAAGGGGCCGCTTCGACTGGCGTGATCAAGCTCGTCGCTCACATTGCGTGGGGCGGGGCGGGTCAGGGTGGAGGCGGTCATGCGTCGGGCTCAGCTGGTTTGCAACCGAGCTTATCGGCACGGCCGCCGCGCTGATGAGTGCCCGAAGCCGGGGTTCCGGCCTCTTTTCGGGGGTTCCGGTGCTTGCGTTCAGTTGGGCAGGGCCAGCAAGGCAGCAATCCCGGCCTTGGCGATCTGCGCATCTTCGACCGACTTGACGCCGCTGACACCCACGGCACCCACGGTGTGGCCATCGACCACGATCGGCACGCCACCTTCGAGCAAGCCATCCAGATCCGGGGCGCTCAGGAAGGCGGTGCGGCCCTTGTTGATCATCTCCTCATAGACCACCGTCTCTTTGCGGCCCAGTGCCGATGTGCGTGCCTTGGCGGCGGACATGCGGGCCGACATGGCCGGGGCGCCGTCGAGGCGGTAGTGGCCCAGCAGGTGGCCGCCATCGTCGACCACGGCGATGCTCACGGCCCACTTCTGGCTCAGGGCTTCGTCGCGGGCGGCATTCAGGATGGTGACCACGTCACTGTGGTTCAGACAGGGTTTGGAGAACATGGGGCGGGTCTCGGTGAAGAATGAAGGAGACCGACAGTATCGCGGACCCGCTTGCGGCACGCCGCGACAATGGCGCCATGAGTTCCGAATCCGCCACCGCCTTGCTGCAGCGCTTTCTGGCCGGCTACCCGCCCGCCCTCTTGCTGCAGGTGCAAGAGTTGCTGGCTGCCGGCCGCCTGGGCCAGGTGCTGGCTGCCAAATACCCCGAGGCCCACACCGTGCGCACCGACAGTGCCTTGTACGACTACACCCAGGCCATCAAGCAGCGCGCCATGCGCCAGAGCGGGCCACTCTCCATGGTGGTCTACGACAACAAGCTGCGGGTCTTGACCCAGGCGCTCGGCACCCACACCACGATCGCCCGGGTCCAGGGCGGCAAGCTCAAGGCCAAGCGAGAGATCCGCATTGCCGGCCTGTTCCGCGACGCACCCGAGGCCTTCCTGCGCATGATCGTGGTCCACGAGCTGGCGCATCTGAAAGAGCGCGAGCACGACAAGGCTTTCTACAGCCTGTGCCAGCACATGGAGCCTGACTATCACCAGCTCGAGTTTGACCTGCGGCTCTATCTGCTGCATCAGGCGCAACAGCGCGGCGGTGGCGCGGCGCCAGAGCGAGCCTGAGGCCGGCGCGGCGCGGGCGTTTCAGGCCCGGGTCGCGGCCGCCAGTCGCCAGCCTGCCAGCAGCAGCTCGGCGCTGGCCACGTTGGTGGCGCAGGGGATGTTGTGCACGTCGCAGGCCCGCACCAGGGCATTGATGTCGGGCTCGTGGGGCTGGGGCGTCATCGGGTCGCGCAGAAAGATCACCGCGTCGACCTCGCCAACCGCCAGCCGGGCACCGATCTGAAGGTCACCACCCAGCGGGCCGCTGAGCAGGCGCTCCACAGCCAAGCCGGCTTCTGCCTGCAGGCGCCCGCCTGTGGTGCCGGTGGCCATCAGACGGTGGCAGGCCAGCCAATCGGCATGGCGCCGGGCCAGGGCCACCATGTCGTCCTTCTTGCGGTCGTGAGAGATCAGCGCGATGTTCATGCCGCCGATGCTAGTCCGATCGGGTTACCGCGTCGCCTCAGGCTTAGGACCTGTTCACACCACGGGAAGGGATCGCGTTGACGACCAGAAAGGCTGCACGCAAGGCGCAAACCGCAGCCGGGTTGGCCACCCGGCGAGGAT
>CALRVU010000505.1:0-3299 GCA_943371685.1 Bordetella parapertussis
AGGTGATGCAGGAAGGCCAGGTCACGCTCGAGGGCCAGTCGGTCGCCCTGCCCCGGCCTTTCATGGTGCTGGCCACCCAGAACCCGGTGGATGCCGAAGGCACCTACCTCTTGCCCGAAGCCCAACGCGACCGGTTTCTGCTGAAGATCGATCTCAACTATCCCGACGCGGCCGACGAAGCGGCCGTGGTGCAGCGCGCGACCGAGGGCAGCGCCGGAGATGCGCTGCCGCTGCAAGATGTGCGCGCCTGCCTGGGCCGAGAGCGCGTGTTGGCGCTGCAGGCGCTGGTGGCTCGGGTCACGGTGGATGCAGCGGCGCTGGACTATGCGGTGCGCATCGTCCGTGGCACCCGCAGCCTGCCCGGCCTGTCGGCAGGTGCCGGCACGCGCGGCGCGATCGCCCTGGTGCGGCTGGCGCGTGCCGCGGCGCTGATGGCTGGCCGCGACTTCGTGATCCCCGATGACATCAAGCAACACGCGGTGGCCGCGCTGCGCCACCGTGTGCAGCTGTCGGCCGACGCCCAGCTCGACGGGCTGCGGGTGGACGGCCTGCTGGCCAGTTGGCTGGGGCAGGTGGAGGCGCCCCGCCGGTGAGCGCCGACCCGAGGCCGCCCCACGGCGCCCTGCCCGCCCCCACCCCGGCCGCAGCGGCCTGGCTGCTCTTGCCCGGACGGGCCTTGCCGCGCTGGCTGATGGCTTTGGCCGGCCTGCACCTGCTGATGCAGCAGGGTCTGCCCCTGGCATGGCGTCTGAGTCTGGGGCAGCCTCCGGCCTGGCTGCCGGGCTGGGCCCATGTGGGCCTGGGCTTGGTGCTGGGCCTGGGGGGGGGCTGGCTGGCTTGGGATGCCTGGCGAGCCCGGCGCGCCTGGACCGCCCATCCGCTGCAGTTGCAGCGGCAGCTGCCTCGAGTGCTGGCACTGGGGGTGGCCCACACCGTCACGATCCGCTTGCAGCTGCCTGCCGAGGCCGCTGCGCCCTGGGAGGGCACGCTGTTCGATGGCGTGGACCCCCAATGCGACAGCAGCGGCCTGCCCGCCCCGTTTCGCATCCAACCTGGCGAAAGCCTGACGTTGACCTACACGCTGTGGCCCAGGCACCGCGGCGCAGGCCGCCTGGGGGCGGCGCGCCTGCGCTTGCGCTCGCCGGGTGGCGGCTGGCTGATGCAGGTGGCCCTGGGTGCGCCGGTGGCCTTCAAGATCTACCCGAACTTTGCCGAGCTGGCGCGCTTTGCCTGGCTGGCGAGCGACCAGCGGCTGGCTGAAATGGGCATCCGCCAGGCCGCACGGCGTGGCAGTGGCACCGACTTCCGTCAACTGGCCGACTACCAGCCAGGTGACCCGGTGCGCCACATCGACTGGAAAGCCACCCAGCGCCGGGGCCGGCCTGTGGTGCGCCAGTATCAGGACGAACGCGATCAGCGGGTGGTCTTTCTGCTGGACTGCGGTCGCCGCATGCGCGCCGACGACCGGACGGGGCCGCACCAGGCCCAGCATTTCGACCATGTGCTCAATGCCCTGGCGCTGACGGCCCATGTGGCACTGAAGGCGGGCGACGAGGTCGGCCTGATGACCTTCGGCCATGCACCGGGCGAGGGCCGCCAACTGGCACCGCGCAAGGGCTTGGCCGCACTCGACCAGCTGCTCGAAAGCGTGCACGACCTGCAACCCGGCACTCGGCACCCGGACTACGCCGATGCGGCCCGCCAGCTGATGCGACAACTGCCCAAGCGCGCCCTGGTGATCTGGTTGACCAACTTCCGCGACGACGACGCAGCCGAGCTGGCCCCGGCGCTGCGGCTGCTGCGTCAACGCCACGTGACGATGGTGGCCAGTCTGCGCGAGCCGGTCCTGGCCGAGCTCGCCGAGCAAGCGCTGGCCCTGCCCCAGGCCGCGGCCGAAGTGGCCACGGCCCGCTGGCTGGCCCAGGTCCGCGCTGACGCCTTCGCCCGCTTGCAGGACCGCGACGGCCTGATCATTGACGTGCCGCCCAAGGCCTTGGCCGCCGCCCTGGTCACCCGCTATTTGACGGTGAAGCGGCGACATCTGCTCTGAGTCGGGCGCGCCGGGCTGAACAGACTCAGCGCCTGAGCATGCCCCGGCCTTCGCCAGGCTCCAAGGGGCGCAGCCGGGGTGTGGACGTCGCCCCCGAGCTGCCCGCAGCACTGGCTGCACGGCGCATTAGGCTCTGGCGCTGGCTGCCGGCGCTGGACACCGCCACCGCGGGGCAGGCCCCGGTATCGGCGTGCAAGGCTGCAGCAGCCACCAGCGGATCGGTGGCCGAGCCCAGGGGCTGGCTCAGGTCATCGGCCACCGGGCAGGTGGCGGCAAAGCCGTCAAAGTAGCGACCTTCGTTCAGCGCATTGGCACTTTCAAAATTGACGGCGCTCCAGACCGAGCCGCAGCCACCGTCGCGGGCTTCAAAGCCCACCGGCTTGCCGCAGGTGGTGTCGCCGATGGTGACCACATCCACAAAGGGCCGCAGACCGTTGATGACCTGCTCGGACGCCGAGCAGGTGCGCGGCCCGGTCAGCACATAGACGCGGGTCAGCGCCAGGCTGTTGGCCCAGTTGGTGAAGCCGAAACGCTGGTTGCGAGACTGCTGCTTGTCGTTGTAGAGCAGGTTGGCAAAGGTCTGGCCGGCCGTGCGCTGGGCTGCCGGGTAAGACGCGATGTCAGCCGCCACCGACACCAGGCCGCCGCCGTTGTAGCGCAGGTCGATCACCGCCTCTTGCACCCCGGCGGCGCGGAAGTCGGCGAAGGCCGCATCGATGGGACTGCGGGCCTGGCTGACCATGTCCTTGATCATCACATAGCCCAGCTTGCGCCCACCGGGGCTGTTCAGCACCGACACCCGGGTCACGGGTGCCAATGGATAGCTGGCCGAGGTCAGTGTCAGGCTGCGGTCGCCGCTGGCGTTGCGCACCGACAGGGTCAACAACTGGCCTGCTGCGTCAGCGCTCAAGGCGCTGTAATTGCCGGCGCTGATGAGCGCCGAAGCCGGCTGACCGTTGACGCTGAGCAGCTGATCACCCCGGGCGAGCCCCGCCAGCGCAGCTGGCGAGCCGGGCTCGACATAGCGCACCCGCAGTGGTGCGTCGGGCTGGCCGCTCACCTCCAAGGCCGCAACCAGCACGCCGTAGCCCAGGTTGGCGCCATCGACAAAGAAGCGGTTGTAGTCAGCCGTGCTGCTGACATAGCTCCAGCGATCGGCCGGGAACTGCGGATCGCCACCCGCGTAGAGCGAGGCGGCAAAGTAGTCGTCCGGTGAGCTGAAGCGGGTGGGATCGGGGTTGGCGCTGTA